>NZ_DIPG01000116.1:0-18583 GCF_002426325.1 Syntrophomonas sp. UBA5494
ATCCTCGCCGTCCCGTCAAGGGAGAAAATCTGGATCGGATAGGGAAAGAACTCGATTACTTTCGCAAGCAGTTCCTGTTCCTTAAAAAGGGACTGGAATGATTTTGCCAAGCTCCTTTGTGCATCCTTAACCTGATCTTTCATGGATTAGCCCTCGTTTCTTTTTAATCTGACATTTTCCGATAAGCGGAAGGGGAAACGCCCGTTTTATTTTTAAATACTCTGGCGGAATGGCCGTTATAATCCATATTGCAGGCGGCAAAGGCCTGGGCGATGGAAAGGTTGGTGTCCAGCAGCTTCTCCTTCACCTTGCCAATTTTATAATCGATATAATACTCATGAGGTGATTTGCCAGTATGCTTTTTGAACAGCTTTGTAAAATGCGCCTTGCTGAGGCAAGCCGCCCTTGCCGTTTCGCCCAAGTCAAAGGGTTCCTGCCAATGAGTTTCTATGTATTGTCTGCCCCATGCTATTTCTTCTTTCCCCCGGTATATGTTGTTAAAGATAAAAACGGCGGCAAAGCATTCTATCACACCATCAGCGTTTACCAAAGGGAAACAGGTAATATCTGAGCTTATGGTCTGGATATCCCTGTCCACCACATCAAAATAGCGGATCATACCCTGGTAGGGCGCATTGAAATCGGTCAGATATACGGTTTTGCCTGTCAATACCTGCCTGACCTGATCCATAACGCCAAGCTCGCGCACGATGGGATCCTCAAAAACATTGTATTTTCCCACATGAGCTTCCACGCTTTTTATGCCCATCATTTCCAGCACCGCTTTGTTAATCATCCGCGCTGTCCCGTCAAGGGAGAAAATCTGGATTGGATAGGGGAAGAACTCGATGACCCTAGCAAGCAGTTCTTCTTTACCAAAGAGCGATTGAAACGACTCTATAATATCATTTTGCCTGTTTTCTATATTATGTCCCATTTTTTATCACCCTTTTATACCAGCATGGTATCCCCCATATTGTTTTTTAATATACTACAGACCTCAGTATTTTTCCATGTTTAGAAATATGCTGAGGTTGGAAATGCCTGAACGCACAGGGGGATCGTCCGAGACTGCTGAAAAAGTAGGTTAAAAGATATTAAGAGCAAGGATTGATTGAGATTGCCGCGTCGCTGGCGCTCCTCGCAACATTAATCGCGACCGCTAGGGAGTATCGGTGGTGCCCGCAGGGTGCAATGACACTAGAAAGCTGTCATTGCCCCCTGCGGGGACTACTGATTTCAATTCCCTCCGGTAATGTTACAGTTATTATGTTGCGAGCGTAGCGCGGCAATCTCTACACTCTAACCGAAAGTTCTGCCAACGGTCACTAGTATATTTACACATACTCTAACGGAATTTTTGGTACTTTTTCAGTGGTCTCGGATCGTCCCCTTGTGTTCGTTGTTTAATTCCAAGAGGAGAAACAGGTCAATTATAGAATAATAACATTATTTTATTACTATCATTTACTACATTTTGCAACATTTTTGTGTGTTTCTGACAAGATTCGTTATAGAAGGAGGAATTAATTTGTTGCGTAAAACGTTACTGGTAACATGGTTGCTAGTCACCACCATGAGCTTGGTTTTCGTGGGGGCAGTCCCAGCGGAAACAACATTAAAAGATTTTAACGGACACTGGGCAGCTTCCACTATTTCAAAGTGGATAGACCAAGGTTTAATTAAAGGATATGAAGATAACACTGTACGACCAGACAACCCGGTTACTAGAGCTGAATTTGTTAGCATGGTCAATCGAGCCTGGGGAATCTCCAATGATGGATATAGTTCGGTGTTTCAAGATGTTGCCAAAGATCAATGGAATTACTCCGATATTGCCGCAGCCTATAACTTAGGCTATATCAGCGGATCCAGCCCGAAAGCGTTCGAGCCCGACACCACTATTACCCGTGAACAAGCGGCGGTCATGATTGCCCAGCTGTTGACTTTGGAGGCAGACAGCCAAGATAACATTTTATCTGAACTGGAAGATTATGAACAGCTGGCGGATTGGTCCCGGCCTTATGTGGAAACGGTTTTTGCCCAGGGCATATTGAAGGGTTATCCTGACCAGACCTTCCGGCCCACCCGATCGGTAACTCGCGCTGAGGCTATGGTAATCATTGAGCAGGCTGTAAAAAATACCGGTACTATAGTGGTTTATGGCCAAGCGACAACCTTTGGGCCTGAATCAGGGAGCAAAACTATCGATGGCAATGTGGTTATCAGCAATGCCGGTATAACATTGCAAAACACTACTATTAACGGGAATCTCCTGCTGGCGGTCGGCATTGGCGATGGTGATGTCAAACTTAAGAATGTATCAGTAAAAGGAAATACCATCGTAAAAGGCGGTGGCTCCAACAGCATTACGCTGGAAGACAGCAGCCTGCCCCATCTTACCATAAGCAAGGATGGAGTACGGATTGTAGCCACAGGCAATACCAGTGTTCAGGTTATTCAGCTGGCCTCAGGTGCTACCCTGGTTGAAATTGAAACGACCGGTACGGGCTTTGAGACGATCATGATAACTCGAGAGATCCCCCCTGGCGCCACGCTCAGGCTGGAGGGTGATTTCAGCACGCTGGCTATGCAAGCCAACATTAACCTGGAACTGCACGGAACCATTGACGAATTAAACATTAGCCAGGGTGTTGATGATGCGGTAGTCTACCTGGAGGAGTCATCCCGGGTCGTTACCTTAAACATTTATGGAAGTGCCCAGATCAATGGCGAGGGTGAGATTGAGACGGCCAACATAAATTCCAATAATGTAGTAATTGAATCAGTTCCGGCTACCACAATAGTGGCGCCCGGGGTAACAGCCAGTGTAGGCGGTAAAGAACTCCAGGAGGGTAATGCTGTTGCCGATCCACCAAAAACGGAAGAAAGCGGAAGCGGTGATTCAAGCGGAGGGGGCAGTGGCGATTCAGGTGGCAGCGATGATCCCCCGCTGGGCAGTGTGATTCCAGGAGAAGGGGCAGACCTCGAACCATATCTTACCTATATCTTAACTGATGGACAAGCCAAAATTACCGCTTATAGCAATAATGGGCCTCAGTATTTATACATTCCGGATACTTTAGGGGGCTATCCGGTAACCAGTATTGGGGATTTTGCTTTTAGCCAGAAAAACCTGATGGTATTAGAACTCCCCTCCAGTGTAACAAGCATTGGCAAAAGCGCTTTTTCTGGCAATAAGCTGACTGTACTGGATATCCCGGAAGGGGTTATAAGCATTGGGGACGGTGCCTTCAATGCTAATCAACTGCAGTCCATAGTCCTTCCCTCCACCTTGACCAGTATAGGCCCCAGTTCATTTGGGCGCAATAAACTGACTTCACTGGTTATCCCGGAAAGAGTAACCAGTATTGGAGACTATGCTTTCAGTTCGAATTCTATACAGTCGTTATCCCTTCCCTCCACCCTGACGAGTATTGGCTCCAGCGCTTTTTCAAACAATCAGCTGACTTCACTGGTTATCCCGGAAGGAATAACCAGTATTAAAGACTATGCTTTCAGCTCGAATCCTATACAGTCGTTATCCCTACCTTCCAACTTGAAGAGTATTGGCTCCAGTGCTTTTTCACGCAGTCAGCTGACTTCACTGGTTATCCCGGATGGTGTTGAAAGTATTGGAGACTTTGCCTTCACTACTAATAAACTGCAAATTATATTCTTTCCGTCCAGTGTGACCACTATTGGATACTCAGCTTTTTCCAGTAATAAGCTTAATGCGGTAGTCATTCCGGCCAGTGTGACCACTATTGACACTAGTGCATTCGCTTATAATCAAAGCAAGTCAACTGACTTAACCATTTACGGAGTATCAGGTTCGGCAGCCGAGACTTATGCCGACAACAATGGCCATACATTCCTGGAAATGGCTCCATTAAAGATACTGACTGTTAATATTCAGGGTCAGGGTACGGTTCAAGCGGCAGTTTATGGTCAGAGTACAATCGAGCCTGTAGCAGGAAAGCATGTTTATCCATTGGGTACTGAATTACAACTGAGCCAGACTCCCCTGGATCAAAATTGGGATTTTGTAAAATGGGAAGTAGTAAGCGATGGCGGAACTACGACCTATGATACCTCCGATATTACGATTGTCATGGATCAGGACATCACGGTGAATGCCTGTTTCCAACGGAAGGATCCAGCCCGTTTTTACGGATCGATAACTTACAGCAATCCGCTTCTCGATGGTAGTCCGATTCCCGAAGGTTATATTGACGTAATAATTGGCGGTCAGCTCAAAGCTACGAAAAAGTTTACCGCTGGCGAATATGGTAATGACGGGGATTACCTCGTGATTGAGCGGGCTGATATTGAAAACGCCTTGAATAGTGGAAAGGAAATATGGCTTGAGGTCAATGGCTCAAAAGCCAGCCACGCTACCATTGACTGGTCTGAGGCCAGCGGAAACACTATTCAATTAGATCTAAAAGCCCCCTTATACTATACTCCTGAACGCTATTTTCAGTATTGGGTACCATCCTATGGTGGTAGTGCACAAATTGATAGATACAGTTCAAGTGGACCTAAGGATGTTGTGATTCCGAAAAAACTAGGAGGATATCCAGTTACCCGCATCAATGCTTATCGTGAAGATCCATTTGATGCCGTAAGCATAGGAGCCTTTGAAGGGCTGGGTCTTACCTCTGTGGTTATCCCCGACACGGTGACCTGGATTACGTCTGGTGCGTTCTCCTGGAACCAGCTTAAAGAGGTAACCATACCTGGGAGTGTAACTTATATTGGTCCGGCTGCTTTTTGGGGTAACCTGGGCACCTCGACAGCAGCTCAAAAACCTGAACAGTTCATTATACGTGGGGTACGTGGCTCAGCAGCCGAGGCTTATGCCAACCGTTATGGTCATACATTTATAGCCATACCATAAGCAATTGATCTGAAACTTACCCAAAGACGATGATTAACAGGAACAGCCAGGGCAAAATAGATCTGCCCTGGCTGTTATTTTGGTGAACCAGGGGTGAACCAGGGGGACGGTTCTTGCGGTTCGAGGTGAACCAGGGGGACGGTTCTTGCGGTTCGATATGGTTATGCCGTTACGGCTTTAATATAATACTTCTGCTAATTCCCGTTGGCCTGGCCAACTGTCTTGCTGACAGCCCTTATTCTTTTATTGCCTTCAAATATCTATCCGTTTTGTCTCTTCCCAATTTTTCAACATCTGAACACTGGTTGAGATTGCATGCTGTTTTAATGATACTAATAGCCTTCTTCATCCAATATTAATCTTCTGACATTCCTATTCTGCAAAACCTGCAATAGCCTCTTCTAAACGGCTGTAAAGTTTCGATCAATTTACTACTTCCCAATATTCCTCTTTCACTCAGTTTTCTACCATTTCTTGGCACATTGAACCACCTCAGGCTTATAATAGCAACTACATTAACTCATGCAACCGCAAGAACCGTCCCTCTGGTTCCTCTGGTTCCCCTCTGGTTCCCAATCTCCAATAGGTTCTAGTTTACCCCATTCATGAATCAATGGCCGTTCCAATTGACCGTATGAAAGATCTGACGACAGCCGCAAAGCGTTCAGGCTGGTCTAAGTGGACACTGTGGCCAGCTTCCCGAACTTGTACTGCCTGAAGTCTTGAATTAAGCCTTTGCAGCTCTTCGGCATCAGCAGACGAAACCACACCTTTATCACCAAATACGATGAGGCTTGGTACGTCAATTGCACTCACTAACATCTTATAGTCATGGTTCGGTGGGGTAAGAACGCCAAAGGCGGCCATGCTTGTTTGAAGTCGTGCTCGTGCAAACAGTTCAAGGGTCTCCGCTGACCGATCAGGGTGCCTATTCCGTGCGTCTGCTACCACTTCACTGAATGACATGGTAAGCATTCGTCGATGCTGATCAGCGACTCCACTATCGCAGACTTCTCGTTGAACTTCTGGGCTCAAGAATGTAGGATCAGCTAAGACCAGGCCACGGAGTAAATTTGGTTTACGATTTGCAACCACAGCTGCAGTCATCCCTCCCATGGAATGTCCAAGCAGGATCGGAGGAGTCAGCTTCAAGGCATTTATCAAACCTACAACATCGTTGGCATGGTCCTCATATCGGTATCCAAAGTCTGGTGCGCTCGAATTGCCATGTCCCCTGGCATCAGGCATGATTACATCAAATTCATTCTCCAAGGCCCGTGCCAAACCTGTCCAGCACAGGCCATTAGCCATTAATCCATGCAACAAAACTAATGGCTGTTTATTTCCCCCGGTTCTTGTGTAGTGTATGTTAATTCCGTTCGTTTCGCAGACTGCTGTGTTCCAGTAGGTCATATGTTATTCACTCCAAGCACAAAATTCAGTTGAGCATTTGCCCCTCTCTAGTAGGACTCTGAAGAAGCACGGGGACGTTCTTTTTGCTGCCTTTCATTTGTCATTGAAGCAGCACCTATTTACATTTTTCTCCATCCGGCGAACCAGGGGGCGAACCAGGGGGCGAACCAGGGGGACGGTTCTTGCGGTTCGAATATGGTTATGCCGTTACGCCTTTAATATAATTTTTCTGCTAATTCCCGTTAGCCTGGCCAACTGTCTTGTTGACGGTCCTTTTTCTTTTAATGCCTTCAAATATCTATCCCTTTTGTCTCTTTCCAATTTTTCAACATCTGAACACTGGTTGATATTGCATGTTGTTTTAATGATACTAATAGCCTCCTCATCCAATATTCTTCTTCTGACATTCATATCGAGGCATGTGTCATCTCTGGCTATTTCATGAAATTCTGCAAAACTCGCAATGGCCTTCTTCTTGTCGTCATTAAACAGCTGGAGTGCAAAATCGGTTTCGATCATTTTACTACTTCCCATATATTCCGGATAACTGCTCCATTTGTAGTCAGCAATATCGTTTACTATCCCAGCCTTTAATGGGTTTTGGTGTATATATCTTAAGACAGTCAAAAAATATCTATCATCTTCGACAGGTTCACTTTTGTATCTATCTTGAAATAAATGCCCGCATCGTTGATATTTCAAATTATACCAATACACATAGCTGGCACCGATACGCCGCATAATAACTCCTAATTCTTCTTGTTCTTCCTTGAGTAGTAAATGAACATGATTTCCCATTAAGCAATAGGCATATAGTTTATAGCCGCTGATATCCATATATCTTTGTAAAGTTTCCAGGAATTTTATTGCATCTTCTTCATCCTCAAAAATGGTCTGCCTGTTAGACCCTCTCAAAACAATATGATATATTCCGCTTTCGCTCTGTTTTCTACCAGCTCTTGGCATATCGAACCACCTCTGGCTTATAATACCAAATTCCATTGACTCATTGCAACCACAAGAACCGTCCCCCTGGTTCCCCCCCCTGGTTCCCCTATTGACATGGACAAGTATGAAAAGCTATTATTGATCAATCAGATTGGTTTACTAGGAATTAAGGGGGCTGTATTATGACCGAAAGAAGATTAAGATTTGATACCCTTCAGATCCATGCCGGACAGGAGGCTGATCCTACCACGGGCTCACGGGCAGTTCCGATTTACCAGACGACCTCCTATGTTTTTAAGAACGTCCAGCATGCTGCCGATCTGTTTGCCTTGAAAGAAGCGGGCAACATCTATACCCGCATCATGAATCCGACTACCGATGTTTTCGAACAGCGGGTAGCTGCCCTGGAGGGTGGAGTAGGCGGTTTGGCTACGGCTTCGGGATCAGCGGCCATCATGTACTCGATTTTAAATATTGCCTCCTGCGGAGACGAGATCGTATCCGCCAGCACGCTTTATGGTGGAACCTATAATATGTTCGCAGATACCTTCAAGACTTTCGGTATCAAAGTCAATTTCGTCGATCCTGACGATCCTGAGAATTTTCGTCGGCCTATCAACGAAAAGACCAAGGCTCTATACATAGAGACCATTGGCAACCCAAGTATCAATCTTATCGATATTGAGGCGGTGGCGAATATTGCCCATGAGAACGGCATTCCTCTAATTATTGACAATACTTTTGGCACCCCCTACCTGATCAGGCCGATTGAATTTGGGGCGGATATTGTAGTTCATTCAGCGACCAAATTCATTGGCGGACATGGGAACTCCCTCGGCGGCATCATAATCGATGCAGGCAAATTCGATTGGGCAGCCAGCGGTAAGTTTCCCGGTCTTACCGAACCTGATCCCAGCTATCATGGTATGAGATATGTGGATGACGTAGGGGCAGCAGCCTATATATTGAAAGCGCGGGTGGGACTGCTCCGTAATACCGGGGCCTGCTTGAGCCCATTTAATGCCTTCCTGTTATTGCAGGGATTGGAGACTCTATCGTTGCGGGTGGAGAGGCACGTTGCCAATGCCCAAAAGATAGCTCAGTATCTGCAGGCTCATCCCCAGGTTGCCTGGGTGAATTATCCCAGCCTGGCAGGCAGTAAATACTTTGACCTGGCTCAGAAGTACCTGCCCCTTGGTTGTGGTTCCATATTTACCTTTGGTATCAAAGGAGGAATCGAGGCTGGGGTTAGGTTCATCGAGAGCTTGCAGATATTCTCTCACTTGGCCAACGTGGCTGACGTGAGATCACTGGTCATTCATCCTGCCAGCACCACCCATTCACAGCTATCTGGCGAAGAACTGCTGGCTGCCGGAGTAACCCCTGATCAAATCAGGCTATCGATCGGCATCGAAGACGTAGATGATTTGCTCTATGACCTTGACCAGGCTTTGGCTAAAGCCGCTCAGGTATAGAAGCTGAAGCAGGAATGAAAATATAACCAGACTATGTATAGGAGAGAAAACATGACTAAAATCGCCACAAACTTAACTGATTTAATTGGTAACACACCCCTTTTGGAACTGGTCAATTACAACCAGGCCAATAATTTGAAAGCCAGGCTACTGGCAAAATTAGAGTATTTCAATCCAGCCGGCAGCGTGAAAGACCGCATCGGTCATGCCATGATAAAAGATGCCGAAGATAGGGGATTGCTGCACAAGAATACTGTCATTATCGAGGCTACCAGCGGCAATACCGGGATCGCCCTGGCTTTTGTGGCTGCTGCTCGCGGTTACCGGCTTATATTGACCATGCCTGAAACCATGAGCATGGAACGCAGAAACTTGCTACAAGCCCTGGGAGCTGAATTGGTTCTGACTCCCGGCCCCCAAGGTATGGCGGGAGCCATTGCCAAGGCTCAAGAGCTGACCACGCAAATGGAAAACGCCATCATGCTGCAGCAGTTTGAAAATCCGGCCAACCCGGCCATTCATCGCCAGACTACCGGAGTGGAGATCTGGAACGACACCGATGGGCAGGTGGATATATTTGTGGCCGGGGTGGGAACCGGTGGAACCATAACCGGCGTTGGTGAATTGCTCAAATCCAAAAAGGCAGAGGTCAAGGTAGTGGCGGTAGAACCTTTCGATTCGCCAGTTCTGTCAGGAGGTACACCTGGCCCGCATAAGATCCAGGGCATTGGGGCCGGCTTTGTTCCCCAGGTATTGAACCAGGAAGTAATTGATGAAATATTCAAGGTCAAAAACGAAAATGCTTTTAATACCGCGCGGAGCCTGTCCCAACATGAGGGTCTGCTGGTGGGGATATCATCTGGCGCAGCCGCCTACGCTGCTACTGAGATCGCCAAGCGCCCGGAGAACCAGGGCAAGACCATGGTAGTTTTACTTCCTGACACCGGGGAAAGATATCTATCTACCCCTCTATTCCAGGATATTTAGAAAAGTTCACAGAAGGAGGTGGGTATGATGCCCGTAAAAATACCGGATGATCTTCCGGCAGTTGAAATATTAAACAATGAAAATATTTTCGCCATGGGTGAACAGCGCGCCTTTACCCAGGATATTAGGCCGTTGCGGATAGCAATTCTCAACCTGATGCCCGTCAAAAGCGTCACCGAGACTCAGTTGTTGCGGTTGCTGAGTAATACACCCTTGCAGTTGGAAATTGCCCTCCTTCATACCGAGAGCCATCTTTCCAAAAATACCTCTGAAGAGCATCTGGAGAATTTTTACCAGACATTTTCGGATGTAAAAAACCAGCGTTTTGATGGCATGATCATAACCGGGGCGCCCGTAGAACAGCTTGAATATGAAGAGTTCAACTATTGGGATGAGCTCACCGAAATAATGGATTGGAGCCGGCAAAATGTATTTTCCACCTTGCATATCTGTGTAGGTGCCCAGGCTGGCCTCTACCACCATTACGGAGTGCCCAAATACCTCTTGGATGAAAAGATGTTCGGGGTGTTTCGTCACACCTGCAGCCGTATAAATATTCCACTGCTGAGAGGGTTTGATGACGATTTCTACGTACCCCATTCCCGGCACACTGAGGTCAGACGCGAAGATGTTGAAAAGGTGGAGGATTTAGAGGTGCTGGCTGAATCTCCAGAGGCGGGGGTTTATATAGTTTCCTCCAAGGACGGCCGGTTGATATTTGTGACCGGCCATTCCGAATATGATGCCTTGAGCCTGAAGGCGGAGTATGACCGCGATATAGCCAAGGGCTTGGATATCAAAGTGCCCCGCAACTATTTCCCCGATGATGATCCCAGCAAACCGCCTCTGGTCAAATGGCGCAGTCATGCCAACCTACTGTTCACCAATTGGTTGAATTATCATGTTTACCAGGAAACTCCCTATGACCTGGATGAATTGAAATGATAATTTAATATAGACCACAACAATGAACGCGGCTGGACGAAAACCAGTCGCGTTTGAGTTTTGGTTAAGGTGTTAGGAAAAGGGCATCGCTTTTTTCCCCGGAGTATTATTTCGGCAGGTGGATCTCCATGCCTTTTTCACAGGAGCTGTCCGGCCCATTTTGGCAGCAGCCTTTCTCTATACTGGCTGAGGCTGCCCCGCCCTGGCGATAGCTCTTGATCGCTTCATGGAGGGCATCCGCGGCCAAATTGGAGCAGTGCATTTTTACCGGGGGCAGGCCGTCCAGAGCCTCGGCTACGGTTCGGCTGGTAATTTTCTCGGCTTCCTCCAGGGTTTTGCCTTTAACTATTTCGGTCACCATGCTGCTGGTGGCAATGGCGGCAGCACAGCCAAAGGTTTGAAATTTGATATCCTCTATCTTGTCGTCCTTGACCACGATCTCAATATGCATGATATCGCCACAGGTAGGATTGCCCACTTCACCTACTCCGCTGGGATTATCCACTTTACCCACATTGCGAGGATTCATAAAATGATCCATTACTTTCTCTGAATACTGCATATATCTGGCCTCCTTTATTTTCCTAAGGGTGACATCGCTCTTAAGTTTTTGATTATGGGCGGCAGAACTTGCAGGACATAATCGACATCCTCTTCAGTATTGTCCTTGCCCATAGTTATCCGCAATGAACCATGGGCTGTTTCATGGGGCAATCCGATAGCCAACAATACATGGGAAGGATCCAGGGAACCCGAGGTGCAGGCTGAACCGCTGGAAGCCATGATCCCGTAATTGTCCAGCATCAGCAGGATGGATTCACCTTCCACATAATCGAAGCAAACACTGACACTGCCGGGTAGTCTTCTGTCCGGGTGACCGGTCAGCCTGGTGTTGGGGATAGCCGCGAAGATTCCATCGGTCAAACGCTTGGCCAGGCCGGCCAGGGGCGCTTCCTGGCTGCAAAGTCTCTCCATAGCCATTGCGGCAGCTTTACCAAATCCCACCACCCCCGGTACATTGACTGTTCCTGCCCGGAGGTTGCGTTCATGGGCCCCCCCGTGCATAAAGCTCCCCATGCCAATACCTTTGCGGGCATAAAGGCAACCGACTCCTTTGGGCCCGTACAGTTTATGACTGGAAGCCGACAGCAGATCGACCCCCAGATCATTCACATCCACAGGGATCTTGCCAACTGTCTGCACAGCATCGGTATGAAATACCGCCCCTGACTCATGGGTGATAGCCGCCAGTTCTTGAATGGGTTCGATGGTGCCGATCTCATTATTGCCATGCATGATGGAAACCAGAGCCGTATTGGGGCGAATGGCCTGCCGCAGCGTGTCTGGTTCCACTTCCCCATAGGAGTTGACCGGCAGGACTGTCAGTTCAAAACCCTGCTTGGCCATGAACTCGCAGGTATGCAGAACAGCATGATGTTCGATGGCTGAGGTAATAATGTGATTTCCTTTAGTCCGGTTGTGGGTCATATAGGAGATGATGGCCTGGTTGTCTGCTTCGGTGCCCCCACTGGTAAAAATGATCTCAGTTGGTTTGGCTCCCAGCAAAGCGGCTACTTTCTCCCGCGATTCTTCCACAGCCCGGTGTGCTTTCTGGCCCTGGGAATGGACGCTGGAAGAATTACCGAATATATCGGTATAGTAGGGCATCATAGCGTTAAGAACTTCCGGATCTACCGGGGTGGTGGCACTATGATCCATATATATGGATTTCATTTTCTATTCCTCCTGACAGGTCAAGTTTGTCTTAATGATCTATATCTATATGCGAAATCTCACTGGCCGGCATCCTCTGCGATTCCCGGGCTAAATCGGCCAGCGTATATGAATCCAATACTTGGGCGATCGAGTCCCGTACTTGGGACCACAAAGTGCGGGTCACACAGATATCAGAGCGGGTACACTTTTCCGGATTGAATTCACTGACACATTCCACCGGTGCAATGGGACCTTCCAGAACCCGGATAATATCCCCAGCGGTGATATCCTGGGGATCACGCGCCAATATATATCCCCCCTGGGAGCCGCGCACGCTCTTGATCAATCCGGCTCTCTTCAGAGGAACCATCAATTGTTCCAAATAACGCTCTGATAATCCTTCCCGTTCGGCTATGCAGCGAGTAGCTATGGGGGTGTTGTCTTCACTCGAAGCCATATCGATCATGGCCCGCAATCCGTACCGCCCTTTGGTTGACAGTTTCATTTCATCTCCTCCTCAATCAGCAAATGACCTGGTGGATAAATCAGGAAGCATAAGCAATCATTTTTTCCAAGGCAACCGCTGCTCGGGATCGTATCGCTTCCGGAACTGAAATGACGGTTTCCATAGCTTCCAACGAATATAGAATCTTATCCAGGGTGATGCTTTTCATGTTGGGACAGATCAACTCTTCCTTAGCCAGGATCAGCTCTTTGCCGGTACTGACTTGGTTGATCCTGTGCATGATGCCGCATTCGGTACCGATAATAAACTGGTTTTTGTCTGACTTGGCGGCATAATCAACTATGCCGGCAGTGCTCCCCACAAAGTCAGCCAGGGCGATAACCTCCGGGGCACACTCCGGATGGATGAGTACATCGGCCTCAGGATATTCTTGCTTCCGCTGCAGGATGTCCGCTGCAGTTACCGCGGCGTGAATCGGACATCGGGAAGGAAACATATCCATAGGCCGATTCAATTGGCTGGTTATATATTTACCCAGGTTCTCATCGGGTATGAAAAATATGGGCACATCCTGGGGCAGTTTGGCGATGATTTTAGCTGCATTAGAGGAAGTCACACAGATGTCGGTCACCGCCTTGATCTCCGCCGGGGTATTGACATAGCTCACTATAATGGCTTCAGGATGGGATCGTTTGTATTTCTGGACATCCGCGACGGTAATGCTGTTGGCCATCGGGCAAGTAGCCTTCGGCTCAGGTGAGAGCACCTTTTTGTCAGGACACAGGATAGCCGCTGATTCAGCCATAAAATCTACTCCCGCCACCAGAATGGTATCCAGGGGAGCGTTTTTGGCCGCCACTGCCATGGCATAGGAATCACCTACGAAATCGGCGATATCCTGTATCTCGGGCCGTTGATAATAATGAGCGATGATGTAAACAGATCTTTCCTTCTTAAGATCTAATATTCTTTCCCTTACCACACTATCCGGTTGATTCATTTTTCCATCTCCTTTAGCTGATGACCCTTTCCGGGTGGCTGTAGACGCTGAAACGATCACCACGGGCGAAGCCGACCACGGTAATGTTCAGTTCTTCGGCCAGATCTATAGTCAACCCGGTGGGGGCGGTTCGGCTCAACACCACCGGAATATGGGCGCGCGCAGCTTTGATCAGGATTTCCGAGGCGACCCGCCCGCTCAAGAGCAGGCATTTGTCTTCGGTGTTGATCTCATTTAGAAAAGCGTAGCCCAAAACCTTGTCCACGGCATTGTGCCGACCTATATCTTCATACATGCAAAGAATACCGTTTTGATCAGCCAGGGCGGCACTGTGTACGCCCCCGGTCAGCCGAAAAGTACTGGAGCGTTCTTCCAGCAAATTGATGATCTGCAGCAAGTGTTGGGCTGAATAGCAGGTATCACTTTCGATCGGCTTCAGTTGGCGGGCATCATTGATAAAGTAAAGGCCCGCGCGGCTCTTGCCGCAACAGCTGGCTATGTGTCTACGCAAAAAAGTTCCGGTCTGGGGAATGGGACAGCTGGTTTCGATCTGTAATACCCCCACTTCCTCCCTTAAGGACATTCCAACAATATCCGAGGGCTGCTGTACTAAACCTTCGCTGACCAGAAATCCCGCTCCCAGTTCCTGGTATGCGCCCGGGGAACACACCATCGTAACTAATTCAGCATGATTAAGAAACAGGGTCAGAGGGGTTTCTTGCACCACCGGGACTTCTTTGGTAGTAAAAGCCCCTTGATCATAACTGGTTATTTCTCTTGGTCTATAAATCTCCAAAGAAGCCATCTCCCCACTCTCCTTCGACCCAATAATTCTCAGCTAATCAATAGTATACAATTCCTACCGAAATAGTCAAGAATCAATAGTGAGGAGTGCAATTTGGAACAAGAGGGCACAAACAGCGGGTGTCTCTTGTGTGTGGATACAATTCTTGCTGGGCTTTATGAAAGGAATGGAGATAATGTACTATTCCTGAATTACCATGGTGACTTTGTAAATGTCATCCTGAGCGGTAGCGAAGGATCTAGGGCATCTACAAGACTCTTCGCTATCGCTTAGGGGCGACCAGGGGGGGCGGTTCGAGACTACTGAAAAACTCATCTCTTTCCTGTCATTGCTATGAAAATGCTTCCGCCCTGTCATTGCGAGGAGAGGAGCGTAGCGACGCGGCAATCTCCAAACTTAAACCGTAGATAGTGATAGAGATCGCCGCGCTTCGCTCGCAACCTTAGTAATGAAGTATTCCTGAAGGGAATTGAAATAAGTGGTGCCCGCAAGGGTGCAACCTTAGTAATGAAGTATTCCTGAAGGGAATTGAAATAAGTGGTGCCCGCAAGGGTGCAACCTTAGTAATGTTCCTGAAGGGAATTGAAATAAGTGGTGCCCGTTAGGGTGCGATGACAGGCAAGACTTTTCGTTTACCGTGGTGCGTTTAGCGCGTGCAAATTCTGAACGATAGTGAAGAATCTAGTTGCTTGAAAACCCCATATACGGACTTTCGCAAAAGATCCTTCGTCGCCTGTGGCTCCTCTGGAAGACATTTATGGTGCTTTTTCAGTGGTCTCGAACCGTCCCCGTGCCTCGTGTGGAATACTCTTTACACATAGACAGAAAAGTCTTTTGGCATATTCATAGCGTTCATCCCTGTGCGTCTGCCTTTCCATTTCATATAGCGGGCCAACAACTCCACCATGGGCTGACCTTCATCGAAAAGAGTACAGATCCTTTTCCACATTAAAAATCTGTGGATGCCATAGCAAAGGCCTCGAGCGCGTACTCGAGGCCTTATAGTTCCAAACAGGTGTCAATATACTTAAAACTCACCGGGAGTCATATCATGATGTTCCATATCACCGTAGCAGCTTCCGCCCTGGTGGTATTGCCCTGGGGGTTAAAACTGTTGTCTGGGTAACCATTCATTATTTCAGTGTTTACTGCTGCCCGAACACTTCCCCTAGCCCAGGAAGAAATCAGCCTATTGTCGACAAATCCGGTCTCACCAGGAACCTCTGCCAGCTTCAAGGATTTTGTGATTATAACCGCCATCTCTTCCCTGGTGATAGGCTGATCAGGTTTGAAGCTGTTGTCGGTATAGCCGCCCACTATCCCCAAAGCCGCTGCAGTGGCAATGCTGCTTTGGGCCCAATGGCCAACGGTGTCGCTAAAACTCTTGACGCTGCCAGTTGCTTGCAGGTTCAAAGCCTTGACCAGCATGGTGGTAAATTCAGCCCGGGTGATATTGGCGTCCGGCCTAAAACTGCCGTCCGGATAACCTCCGATAACCCCCAGGCCGGCGAGCTTTTCTACCGTATTTTGGGCCCAGTGGCTGTCCAGATCGGTAAAGCTGGTGCGATGTTCAGCCTCAGGTAGTTGAGTCGGCGGCTCGGCAGTTACCTTTTTCGCCATCATTACATATTTGGTAATATGATCCACAGTTACGCTTATATAGGAGCCGGATACCGTTCCCCAGGAGGCAGATAGTTCATCATAGGACTCCTGAAACAGTGCTCTGGTACACCGAGTAGGATACTGAGCCCTCTGCCGGAGTCCAGCTGAGATTCACCCGGCTGTTGCCCGGGGTGGCCGATAATACCGGTACTCCTGATAACAGGGCGGGTATAGCTATTCTTAATGCATCACTGACGTTCCCGGCCTCATCCTTGACTATTATGTAGATATCATGGCCCCCCGCGTTTAGGCCGACAAGGTTAATGGTCTCCTCACTGGTGCCGCAGGCAATCCCCGGCCCGCTGCTGTCAATAGCGGGCGGAGCATCACCGGCTGCCACCACCTGGTAATAGTATTGACCCGCTTCGTCCGAAGTAAATTTGACTGTGCCTTCACTGTCCGAGTTCCGGCTGACGCCGCCCGCGGTCAAGTGCGGAGCAGTCGTGTCAGGCAGATACCGCATTACCGTTGCTTTCCCATTATCGTTTCCGTCCATATAAGCCAGGTAAGGATTTCCGTTGCCGTCCAGCGCCAGGGAGATGTAATCCGCTCTAGCTGCCGAAAAACCCGGACTACCCACTGCCACCCAGTCAGTGCCGTCATATTTCATTACCGTCGCTTTTCCGCCATTGCCCCAATCACTATATGCTACATACGCCGTCCCGCTGCTGTCTATATCCAGGGATATACTATCCGCTTCACCAATGGAAAACCCGGCCCTGCCCACAACCGTCCATCCCGATGAGATCCCCGCCGGAGCCATCACAGGCGGCTGCAACATCAGCATTATACTAAAATGACCACCAGTGCCGGGGCCAGTGCTTTCTTATTATAATGCTTCACGAATATAGTAACGGCTCGATGTGCGACTCAGGGGGTACCGGGCTAAACAAAACATCCTGTTTTGGTAGCCCTCTTGGGACATCCTGTCCCTCGCCCCCCTTCTTCCGCCCATCTTCACCGACTATATCGGACTCTCCACTAAGGTGCTCATGGCAAACCTACTGTCACACTACCATTTAGGTGAGAAGCATTTTCACAGCAATGACACGCTTAAATGACTATTCCCCCAGCAGGTTATACAGTACCTGGGCCATTTCTGCCCGGGTGGTAAGCCCGGCAGGCTTCAGTCTGCCACTGCTGCCGCTAACTATGCCGGTTTGTACCACCAGTGCCAGGGAGTCTTTTGCCCAGGAGGCGATATCCCCGGAGTCGCTGAAGTCGGAGAGCAGCCTGCCGGAATTGCCGGCGGGCAGTTGGCCGATTACCTTTAGGGTGTTGCAGAGCAGGGTGAACATCTCCTGCCGGGTGATCTCTTTATCCGGTGCGTACTGGTTATTGCCTATCCCTGAGGTTATGCCCAGTCTCTTGGCCGCGGCCAGGTAGTTGGTGTACCAGGTATTGCCTGCATCGGAGAAGTTATCATTCGGGTTGGTGTCAGGAGCAATACCGTATGCTTTCATCAGCAGTACTATGAATTCGGCGCGGGTAAGATTTGCTGCGGGGCTGAATCTGCCGTCCCCCGTACCCCTGGTGATATCCCTTGCGGCAATAAAGCTTACTGCACCTGCATACCATGCACCTGCCGGTACGTCGCTGAAGCTTACAAGGTTATAGGCTACCGCATAGAGACTGAAGTGGGTAGTGGTAAAGGTAACGGTTCCCGTATCCGGGTCGTAGTGCCCGTTGGGTACGCAGACTGCATTACCATTGCCGTCGATGTACCAGATAACTATACTTTCCGGATGAGCCAGTTCCTCAGCGGTGGGCTCATAGGGTATGGAGATAGTTACCTGTGCGTTGGGATTGTTCCAGCTGGCCGGTTCCCCGTCCAGGGTCAGGGAAATCTCAATCAGCGGCCGGTCGCCGATGGCATCCTTTATCTCTTGGGGTAGGGCAGATTTATCACCTACACCGATGGTGATGGCAGCTTTTTTGCCTTCCGCACCGGGGATGCCGGCCATCATATCCGCGGGTAGGGTGATGCTCCCGGCTCCGGTCCTGAAGGTCAGCGTACCGCCGCCGGGGGTGGTAAGGTAGGCCACGGGGATGCCCAGGGTGTAGCTGCTGATGCCCGGTATGGAGGGCATGGTGATTATCTCGTGGCTGCCGTTCATAATACTGCTGCCCAGCTGCTCGTTTATATTGACAGAAGCGTTACGCGCAGAGGAGTTTATGGTAACGGGAAGGGTTCCGCCTCCCGAAACGTCTGCCTGGTAATCCGGTTGGGTGGATGAGCGCTCCCCGCTGGAGCCGCCTCCGC
>NZ_DIPG01000127.1:0-931 GCF_002426325.1 Syntrophomonas sp. UBA5494
GGGAATTATGCAAAACTCTCAATATAGATAGATATTAATGTTAAACCCGCTATCTACATTATCTATTCAGGTTTTAAACCCTTAAACAAATTTTTCAGCATTATCAAAACAGAAAAAAGCCTGTTCTTTAACCTAAGTTAAAGAACAGGCGCAAAGGGTTTATTTATTTCCGTACAATATTATCCCCCAGCGCTTTCCATTCACCATCGCCCACCAGTCCCAGCCGCCATAAGGCAATACCTCCCAGGTTGTGATCGATAGCCAGATTGAGCTTAGCGGTGATACTGGCGTCTGATTCATTAGCCACCGCAATGCCCAGCAAAAGCTTGTCGGCAGGAACGGCGGCGGCCAGCTGGATGGCTTGCTCCACTTTATCGGTCGGTTCTGGTTTCGGTCCATAATCGTAAGCCATGATGATTATACGATCAGCCCAACTCCCCAGTGCGGCATAGTCGTAACCGGGATAGGCACTGTTGGGAGCATGCAGGGTCAGGGTCAAAGTCTTGCCGGAGGAATGCAGCTGTACGGCCAGATCTTTGACAAAGGAGGTGTAATCTGAACGCACTTTGCTTAACTCGGCAGGCGTATCATTCCAGCCCAATCCTTCAAAATCAAGGTTAACGCCATCAAATTGTGCAGCCTCGGCCACCAAACTACTTATGGCCAGATTTCTGGCCTCAATATTATTCATCATTTTTCTAATCCGGGCATTATTATCAGTCATCTGTACGCACATCTGGGTTTTAAGCCCATAGCCGGCGGCAGCCGTTAATACGTCATTCCAGGAATCAGGCCGCTGCCAGCCGGTATCGCTCCGGGTCAGCAACTGCCCCTGTTCATCCATACTGTACCATCCCAGCGCCAGCTCATTTATCAAATATGTATTTCCGGCGGTGCTCTGCGGATAGGGGGCGGAAAACAGATCGGTCCA
>NZ_DIPG01000127.1:1039-1696 GCF_002426325.1 Syntrophomonas sp. UBA5494
GGTACCGGCCCGCTGCTGATATTTACTCTCCGGGCCGCTGCATCCCACGCCACATGACATCCCAGGGCTTCACTTACAAAACGGACCGGAACCATGGTTCTATTCGAGTATATGACCGGGGAAACCTCCAACGGTATCCGGGAACCATTCTTAACTGCCTGATTAGATCCAATCTGCATCATTATGTTTACCCCATTGCCTGCCAGCTGAATTTCCTGCGTCCCGGCATTCCAGCTTACCTCCAGCTTCAAGGCTTCGGCAACGGTCCGCAAGGGAACCAGGGTATAGTTGTTTTGAATAATCGGGGGTACATCTGTGGGCAGAAACTGTCCATCCATGGCAATGGTTATTTCAGGCTGATACTCCACCGCCGTTACCGGCTGTGCCAAAGAGCAAAGCAGGATCAGCATCACACCTATTACCCTAAAAAATTTTTTCAATACAATACCCTCCCATTCCAGAAAAAATATTTACCGGCAGCCTCTTAGCCAGTTTTCAAAAACAGTCAAGGCCTTGTATGTCGCAAAGCCTTTTTAAATTATATTATATTTTGGTCCATATCAGGTTATCTTTCCCTGCTAAAGGCTAAAAATCGCTATCATGCACTTACAATTGAGGATTGCTATGAATAACAGTTTTTTGTCATCCTGAGCGAAG
>NZ_DIPG01000127.1:1785-5049 GCF_002426325.1 Syntrophomonas sp. UBA5494
GAGCGAAGCCGAAGGATCTTCCCCGCTCGGAGATTGAAAGATCTTTCGGCTTTACCTCAGGATGACATTCATAAAAAAACTGATTATTTGTAGAAAAAGTTAATTATGCAAAACTCTCATGATTATCTACGGGCCAGGTTGACAAAGGGATAATTTTTACATAAACTATACTAAAAGGGTGAACAATAAGGAGCAATTATGAACATCAATCAAGCTACAGATTATGGCTTTCGGGCAGTTCTGTTTTTGGCTCAGCAGCCTGTCGGGAAGGTAGTGGAAGCTCAGACCATTGCCCACAGTCAGGTAATACCTATGCGTTTTCTACTGAAAATTATGCCTTCCTTAACCAAGGCCGGTATTGTCAAATCACAGCGCGGTGTGGGCGGGGGCTATGCATTAGCCCGGAATCCTCAGGACATTACTTTGATGGATGTACTGGAAGCTATAGAGGGTCCGGTATACCTCAACCGATGCCTGATAGATGAAGATCTCTGCAGCAAACAAGGACCTCCTTCCTGTCCGGTTCATCAGGCTTTGGCTGCAATACAGCAGAGATTAAACCATGATTTTGACAGCTATAATTTTGCGGATTTTATAGACTAGTATATTTTACCCCTCATGTTTACCCAAATAGTAAACAATTAAAAAGGAGGCAGAGGAATATGGATGTTGTCCTTCTCTCCCGGCTGCAATTTGGGTTAACTGCTTTTTTTCACTTCCTTTTTCCGCCCGTGACTATCGGCCTGGCAACCATAATTGCAGTTATCGAATACTTATACTGGCGACGGCGTGAGGAGATTTATGACAAGATGGCCCGCTTCTGGTTTAAGCTCTTTACCATATTGTTTGCAGTAGGAGTAGCCAGTGGCATCACTATGGAATTCCAGTTCGGTACCAACTGGTCGGAATATTCAAAGTTTGTGGGTGACATTTTCGGGGCTCCTCTGGCAGCCGAAGGCCTTTTTGCCTTCTTTCTGGAGTCTACCTTTGTGGGTTTGCTCATATTCGGACGAGATAAAATATCCCCCACCATGCGCTTTGTATCCTCGGTTATGGTAGCATTGGGCAGTACCCTGTCGGCTTTCTGGATTATTGCCGCCAATTCCTGGCAGCAAACTCCGGCCGGTTATAAAATTGAGGGTGGACGCGCCGTTCTAACCGACTTTTTCGCCGCAGTATTTAATCCCTCCACCTGGCCCCGTTTTTTGCATACCGTTGATGGGGCCTATATCACAGGAGCCTTTTTGGTGATGGGAATCAGCGCCTATTTTCTTCTGCGTAATAAGAACATCGAGATTGGACGCCGTTCTCTTCGCATTGCTCTTGTCTTCGCCGTTATCGCTGTGTTCGGCCAGTTTCTTTTGGGGCATACCCATTCTGTACAGGTAGCTAATACCCAACCCGCTAAATTGGCAGCTTTTGAAGGCATATGGGATTCAGAGCCCCATGCTGCTCTTAATATTATTGGATTTCCGGATAAAGACCAGGAAACAACTCATTTGTCACTTGAAATCCCCGGGCTTTTAAGTTGGATGGTGCATAATGACCTTAATGCCACCGTTACCGGTCTGAAAGCCTTTGCTCCTGATGAGCGGCCACCAATTCAGGCTACTTACTGGTCCTACCGTTTTATGATATTGGCGGCAGGCCTGTTGGCAGGACTGGTTCTATGGGGAGCTTACCTGTTGGCCAGAGGAAGATTATATAATAACCGGTTATTCCTCTCCGCTGCTCTGTATTTTATGCTGCTGCCGGTTTTGATCAACGAGGCGGGCTGGATGGCGGCCGAGTTCGGGAGGCAGCCCTGGATTGTATACGGCCTTTTGCAAACCAATGCAGCCGCTTCGCCCCTGGCTGCCTACCAGATATTGTTGACCATCGCATTGTTTGTCCTGGTCTATAGCGTATTATTGGCGGCGGTATATTACTTGCTTAAACGGGAAGTAAAAAAGGTGATGGGAGAAGACATAAGGGGGCCTGAAACCGTACCTGCTTCCTTGAATCCCCCTTCCCTGGGAGAATAACCGGAGGTGATGAACATGGATCTGAACATTATATGGTTTTTGCTGGTGGGTGTGTTGATTAGCGGATATGCGATTCTGGACGGTTTTGATCTAGGGGTAGGCAGTCTTTACCCCTGGCTGGGAAAAACCGAGGAGGAGAAACTTACCTTGCTCCAGTCCATCGGTCCCTTTTGGGACGGGAACGAGGTATGGCTGCTGACCGGAGCCGGGGCTATATTTGCTGCTTTTCCTTTAGTCTACGCTTCGGTTTTTAGCGGGTTTTACCTGGCTATGATGCTGGTGCTGCTTGCTCTGATTCTACGGGCAGTGGCGGTAGAATTCAGGAATCATGCTCAAACCGCCAGGTGGCGCAAACGCCTGGACCGCCTCTTCTTTATTGGGAGTATCCTGCCGGCGTTACTCTTCGGTGTAGCCATGGGAAATATTGCTCAGGGCCTGCCTTTAAACAGCTCGCATTATTATACGGGAAGTTTCTTTGATCTGTTGAATTTTTATGCGCTGCTGCTGGGCCTCCTGGGCTTGTTGGCCTTTTTATGGCAAGGCAGCAGCTATATTATGTTGAAAACGGAAGGTGAATTGCAGGAAAATGCCCGGAGAGTATTTGGGCGTATTTGGGCTGCTTGTGTAGTTGTGTATGTTCTGGCTTCTCTGTATACTTTTGCAGCCGTACCGGCATTATATGTTAACTATTTTAAACATACCTGGTTTTGGGCAGCCCCTTTGTTAAGCGTAATAGGCCTGGCTGCGGCACCTTTGCTGGCCCGGACCGCCCGTTACGGTATGACGTTCATTTTATCATCGGTATATATGGCAGGTTTAATTGCCACCCTGGGCCTGGGTATGTTTCCCAACCTGGTTCCCGCTCTGGATCCCAGGCTGAGCCTGACTATATATAATGCCGCTTCTTCGGATTTAACCTTAAAAGTCATGCTGATCATTGCCTTGATCGGAGTACCTATCGTCCTTTTTTATACCATTTATGTTTACCGCGTATTCAGAGGCAAGGTCAACATTACCACCGAGGGCTATTGAACCGGATATCCCGGGGTATGGGCATTTGGGGGGATGCTGGTATTATCGGGGCACTGCCCATACCCCAGAGCAAGCAAAAACGCCCACCCAAGGGCACTACTGATGCTCCTTATGGTCGCTATTAAAGTTGCACCCTACGGGCACTACTGATGCTCCCTATGATCGCTATTAAGGTTGCACCCTACGGGCACTACTGATGCTCCCTATG
>NZ_DIPG01000127.1:5151-9515 GCF_002426325.1 Syntrophomonas sp. UBA5494
TCGCTATTAAGGTTGCAAGAGAAGGGCATTAAGGGAAGACCTTGATTGAAGCGTACATGAGTACGTCGATTGAACGGTCTTTCCTTAATAACGCAGCTATTGGGTTTTTTTGACACTTACCCTGCCCTTATTTTCCGTGCTAACAGCATATCACATTGTTTTTTCCTTTTGATTTGGCTGTTAATAAGGCATTATCTATCCTTTTAATTATTTGATCGGCACTTTCACCAGATTTATATTCCCCCACACCCAGACTGATGGTTATTTTTTTGTCAATTCCAAAATCATAATTTTGAATTATATTTCTGATCTTTTCCGCCACGCTTTTGGCACTTTCCAAATTGGTAGCAGGCAGGATTATAATGAATTCATCTCCGCCCCAACGGAATAAACCGTCAGTATCTCTAATGTTCTCTATGATTAAACTGGAAATAGATTGTAAAGCACGATCCCCTACTTTATGTCCTAAACAGTCATTGATAGTTTTAAAGTTATCTATATCAAATAATATAAGGGAAATCGGAATAGTATGCTTTTCCTGCTTGATTATTAAATTAAGGTCATCATCAAATTTTCTTCTGTTATAGGCCCCGGTCACGGCATCCACTGTCGCCATTTCTTCCAGTCTGGCATTCACTAATCTCAGGTCCCTGACATATTGGTCTAACTGACCTTCATATTCTTTCTTTTCGGTAATATCCCGCGTTGTACCTATATAGCCTATAAATTTGCCTGCTTCGAACATAGGGTTGGCCGATACTTCAACCCATTTGATCGATCCGTTTTTGCAAATAAACTGAACATCCATCAATATAATTTCTTCAGCATATCCGTCCATCCGTTTCTTGCCAAACTTAACCGTCACATCGTGCACATATCTTCTGGAATCTTCTACTAAAAAATCGGGCATCCTGTGTCCTATCAATTCTTCAGGTTCGTAGCCCGTCATCTTCCTGGCGTTGGGACTTAAAAAGGTAAAAACAAAATCTGCATTCATTGCCCAAAGAACATCCTTGATGTTCTCCATAATATATTTGTACCGATCTAACAAATAGAACTGGCTGTTGTCCCTGTTCTCCGCTTTGCGTCTTATACGATATAATTTCGGCAATAATCGCACTTCCTATATGTAATTCTGCCCTTATTCTATTCTTTTCAGAGCAATGGTATATATTGTTATTATTCTCACAAAGTAGGCCAAATCCTTTTTTAGCCAACACATAATTTAAAACAGGCACGAGACCTTTTACAACTTTATAACAAGGGTGTGATATATTGAAGCAGAGGTGATAAGATGGCAAACATTATGATCGTTGAGGATGAAATCCCCATCAATGAGCTGATTAAACGCAATCTGAATTTGGTCGGACATACCTGTATTTCGGTTTTTGATGGGAAAGAGGCTCTGGTGTGCGCCCGGGAGCACTCATTTGATTTGATTCTGCTTGATGTGATGCTGCCGGAACTTGACGGTTTTGAGGTTCTTAAAAGAATAAATGACATTCCCACCATCTTTCTTACCGCCAAGAACAGTTTGCCCGACCGGGTAAAAGGCTTAACTATGGGTGCTGATGATTATATAACCAAACCCTTCGAAATGCTGGAGCTTCTGGCGCGCGTAGACACGGTGCTGCGACGGGCCAGAAAAGAAAGCCAAAGCTTCGAGCTGGATAATGTAATCATTAAATTTGACAGCCGGCAGGTATTGGCCGATGGCAAGACGATCGACTGCACACCCAGGGAATATGAACTGCTGGAGGTACTGGTGAAAAACAGGAACATTGCCCTGTCCCGGGAAAAACTTTTAGATCTGGCCTGGGGATTCGACTATGAAGGTGACACCAGAACGGTTGATGTACATATTCAAAAGCTGCGCAAAAAGCTGGGATGGGAAAACCGTATTGTAACCGTGTATAAACTGGGTTATCGCTTAGAGGTATAGACATGAAACTTAAAACCTACTTTCTAACCCTTCTGCTCTTCCTCCTGTTTTTCAACGGCAGCATTCTGCTGATCTCCTGCGTAAATCTGAACAGCAATCTCGGCAGCATCAGGGAACGCTGCCTGGGAGAGCAGCATTTTATTGCGACTGCTCTGGCCCAGGATTTAAATGCGGTCGAAAACAGGGGAACCGCGACCGATTCCGTAGTGGGAACGCTTTTTCAGCCGTATATGGATTATTACGGGAAACAACATGTATTTTTAAAGCTATCGAAAGAAGGACATCCGCTTTATTCCAATATGCCTCTAAATGAGAGCCTTTCTGATCAAGCGCCAATTCCCCAGGCGGATAAACGGGTTTTGTCGACGGTAAAATGGAAGGATAAAGAATATATCAGTGTGGTCGGAAGACTCCCCGCTCCCTATACTGCTTATGCCCTGACTTATCTTTACGATATTTCGGAAACAATGCATTCATGGAACCAGGTGACCCGCATTTTATATTCATCCGGAATCACCATTTCTCTGCTGCTGGCGGTCTGTTTGCTTTTACTGCTTAACCATATTTTTAGACCGCTCCGTCAAATCTCGCTCGCTTCTCAAAATATCGCCCAGGGAAAATATGATAACCGGATCGTGGTAACCGGCCGGGACGAACTGGCTGAAATGGCTAAAAGCTTTAACCATATGGCAGAGGAAATTCAAAACCACATATCGCAACTGGCCCGACAAGCCGAGCAGAAGCAATATTTTATCGATAATTTTGCCCATGAAATGCGTACTCCCCTAACGACAATTTACGGATATGCAGAATACATTCAGAAAATAGCTCTTACCGAAGAAGAAAAGCTCTCAGCCGCCGGTTATATCATGTCGGAAAGCCGCCGGCTGCAAAATATAGCCTATCGTCTGTTGGATCTGGCCACACTGCGCAACGGTGAAATCACATTTACCACGGTCAATATTCCGGAGCTTTTGCGCGGTACCGCACAAGATTTGCAGCAAAAGGCAGCAGAAAAACAAGTGAAGCTCAAATATGACTATGAGTATGAGAGCCTGACCGGCGACTTTGAATTACTAAAATCCTTACTGGTCAATTTGGCCGACAACGGAATAAAAGCATGCTGCAGCGGTGGAAGCGTCCAAATTAGTGCCATTTATGAGGCAGGCCAAAAGGTTATTACCGTAAAGGATAATGGCCAGGGCATGACCGAAGAACAACTATGCCATATTACCGAGGCGTTTTATCGGGTGGATAAAGCCCGCAGCCGTGCCGGGGGCGGTGCCGGTCTGGGACTATCCCTCGGTAAAGAAATTGCCGCCCGTCACGGTGCCGAATTATCATTTTCTTCTCAGCTTAATAAGGGAACTACTGCCAAAATATCTTTTACAACTCAATAACAAGTTGATTATAGCCTGGTAATTTCTCTGGTTTATCCTGAACATGTGATCACAACCAATAATCAGTAAAGGAGAATTCGGCATGAACATTAAAGGAGAGAACTTAACCCAACTGAAAAAGGCGGCTTGCGGAACTATTGCCGTAATTGGTATTTGTGCGCTGGTCTTCGGCGGCATCACCCAGGCAGCCAAAGCATCCTTGGTCAACCAAACCGAAACTATCCCCAACACCTATTCAGCGATAGGCAGCCCGGGCCGGCAGCATGAGATACCCGCAGGTTATGTGAAAGCGGCGTATCAGGTAAAGCTTTCCGAGCATAGCGGCAAACCTGGTGCCAAAGACATGTCCATGGAAGAAGCAGCCGAGTTGGGCGCCCAAAATCTGTGGAGATTTTTTGGAGTAAATCTGGACGAAAAAACCATCGAAATGACTTATACCGCCAACAGCTCTTTTAATCCTCGGGCGGAGTGGGAAGGCATTATTTTCATTGATAAAATACCTTCCTATAGTTTTTTGCTGGACGCCGTAACCGGTGAATATCGCAGCATACAGCAATCCAAATATTGGAGCGGAAACATTGACATTGGTATGGACCAGGCTCTCATGGAAAACCACGGGCAATATGCGGCCCTGGCTAAAGAAATGGCTGCCAAGTTCCATCTGGTAGCAGGCCAAATAGTAGCTGCGGAGTATTACGGCCAAGGCTATACCAGCTTTAAATCCGGCGTTAATCCTGATATAACCATGTCGGTAAAATCTGATACCGGGCAAGAGGCTCACCTCACATTTTCCAGGTATAATCAAGAATTGCTGGGGGTTGAATATGACCCTTGGGTAAAGGATGCCCAGGTTTACGAGGCTCAAATGGAAAAAGAGATGCAGCAAAGTACACGGCATAAAGCAGACCAGGTCCAGGATAAAGCAGGCATTCCATCCCTGATTGAGATTAAAGAAAAATGATAAAATAACTCTCTCGTTTATGTAAGAGTGTTGCATAATTTCCAAAACCCCATTTGTCATT
>NZ_DIPG01000127.1:9723-10879 GCF_002426325.1 Syntrophomonas sp. UBA5494
CTATTCGTTTATTGTGGTGCGACCGCGTAATAATTCTGAGCCTTGGCGAAGAATCTTAAGATCCTTCAGCTTTGCCTCAGGATGACATTCGCAAAATTACTGCTTAATTATAGGAAAAAGTTAATTACATGTAAGTCGGGTATGGGGACGGTTCTAGATCAGAACAAAGAACCGTCCCCGTGTTTCTACCATACCAGCATAGTTATTACTATTATGATCATAATACCTGTTACGCAGTAATCCGCCCGGCTGAATACCGGTTCCCGCAGATAAGTCCTTTCTCCCTGCCGGTATCCCCGGGCTTCCATAGCATCCACCAGTTCATCACAGTGCCGGAAGATGCTTAAGGTCAAAGGTTCTATCAAATGCATGGCAGCCCGCATTCTCCCCCTTATGGCACCCGTTTTAAAGTTCGCCCCCCGCGCCAGTTGAGCTTCCTTAATACTGTTCATTTCCTGCAGCAAGGTAGGAATAAATCTTAAGGCCAGAGCTACCATCAGCGCGATATCGTGGGATGATATTCGTATAATTTTAAGCGGACGCAGCAAACGTTCCAACCCTATGGTAATCTCGGAGGATGAGGTGGTCATAGTCAGGATGGAGGCAATTATTACCAGCAGAATAAATCTTCCTGTCTGTAATAAACCTACCGCCACACCTTGATAGCCAATCTGAATTACGCCCCAATCAAGCAACCGTTTACCCGCTGCCGGTGTAAAAAAAACATACATCAGGAATAAAAAGAAAAAGAAAGGCAGTACCGGATGCAAAGCAGCCAGTAATGTCCTTACCGGTATGCGTGCCAGTCCGGATATGGCCAGGGCTAAACCGGTTGCAGCCAATAAACTAATGACATCGGCCTGCAGGATGATAATACTGAAAACTATTACCGCTATAATCTTGACCCGGGGATCAAGCCGGTGCACAGGTGATGACCGGTGCACATAGACACCCAGATTATACACTCCGCCCCGCCTTTCCGGGAAGGCCGCCGTTACTGGAAGCACGCAATCTCTCCAATAAGCCGGAGATTTCATTTACCGCCTCATCCAATGCCAAAATGTTGGTTGCCATGGTTTCTCCCCTTTGCCGCAGCTTCCACATCAACTCGGTCACCTGAGTCGGGGCCAAACCCAGCGTCTTCAGCCACTCCACC
>NZ_DIPG01000127.1:10967-16642 GCF_002426325.1 Syntrophomonas sp. UBA5494
TCGGGGCCAAACCCAGCGCCTTCAGCCACTCCACCCGGGTCAGTATAGCGGCCGGGCTGCCGTCAGCCGCCAATTTTCCCTGATCCAGCACCAGCACCCGGTCAGCCCGGGATGCCTCATCCATGTCGTGGGTAATATGTACGATCCCAATTCCCTGTTGCCTTAAATTCTGCAATAAGCTCAGTACCTTTTGTCTGGCCGCCGGATCCAAAGAGGAAGTAGGTTCATCAAGAATAATAAATTTAGGGTCCATAGCCAATAAACCGGCCAGGGCCAACAGTTGTTTCTGGCCCCCGGAAAGAGTGTAGGGGGGCTGAGTTTCAAGCCCGGTCAGTCCCACCATAGCCAGAGCCTCTTTTACCCGCCGGCCTACCTCGGCAGAAGGCAAACCCAGATTCCCGGGGCCAAAGGCTACGTCCTCTTCCACGCTCATGCCTACTATTTGATTATCAGGATTCTGAAATATCATACCTACCCGGCGTCTGATCTCCACCAGATTACGTGCCTCCCGGGTATTTAGATCATCTATCCAGACCCCGCCTGCAGAAGGAAGCAGCAATGCGTTAAAATGCCGGATAAGAGTTGTCTTGCCGCACCCATTGGGTCCGATCAGGGCGGTATATTCCCCCTCTTTTATAATCAAATCCGGAATCTGCAGAACCGGCGGCAGGTGTTTTTCATAGGCGAACATCAAATCCTGAATCCTGATCATGTCTAAATTACACAGCCTTTTTAGTTATATTATTATTTTTTAAAAATCTAATAGAGATCAAAACGGCAGCCGCCATTTTTATCAAATCACCAGGTAGAAAAGGCACTACCCCGGCCAGTAATGCTTGGCTTATGGAGATATGAGCCAGTAAAGATAACTGCAAAGTACCCAAGGTGTAAATCACCAAATCACCAATTAGCAGTGATAATACTATCCAGGCCGGGCCTGCTTCACGCCTGCTTTCTACCATCTTACCAATAACATAAGCTGCAACAATGAATCCGATCAGATATCCGCCGGTGGGGCCCAAAAGAGTTCCCAGCCCGGATTTGCCCCCGGCAAAAACCGGCAGCCCGATTAAACCCAGTATGACATAGATGATCTGACTGAGTGCCCCGGTATATCCGCCCAAAAGGACACCGGCCAGCCCGGTAAAAAGTGTCTGCAAGGTAATCGGCACCGGCTGCAGCGGGATGACAATAAACGCGCCTATGGCAGTTAAAGCGCCAAACAGAGACGCATACACCATATTCCTGACCTTAGAGCGCTCTCGGCTTAGTTCCATATTCTTTAATACCTCCCGAAATTAGATAATAGTACGAACATGAACCTATCCATAATCCGGAAGGTAGAAATTTTCCGGATCATGTGATCGGAATGCTCTAAGGTCAATTATAAATTTCCGGGATGCATTGTCAACCTTATTTATTTTTGTGGTTAACAATAGGTGAGTTTATCGATCTGAAAGATGAGGCAGAATAGTAATCTCGCCTGACATAATGGTATGAATTCCTTCCTGATTACGGACTAAAAGGCAGCCATTATCATCTATATCTATCGCCTGTCCCATTAAATAGCCGTTTACGGTGTCCAGGCGCACTTCCTGCCCCAGTACTATTGAGCGGTCTTTGATTTTAGCCAGAATCTGACTGAATTTATTATCTTTAAATAAGAAATAATAGTACTCCAGATATTTCAGCATACCTTGAAATACCTGGACTCGTGAAATACTGGTGCCGCATTCCGCCCCGGCCGAGGTAGCCCGGGCCTGAAATTCGTCCGGAAAATCCTGAATTGGCGTATTTATATTTAATCCAATGCCGAGGACAATGTATTCAACACTATCCATATCGGTCACTGCTTCCGCCAATATGCCCGCCACTTTTTTGTTGTTTATCAGGACATCGTTCGGCCATTTTATCGATGCCCGAAGGTCTAGCTGGGCTTCAATATTTTCCGCCACGGCCAGACCGGCGACCAAAGAAACCTTTGAAATATCCCGTAAAGGAACCAGCGGGCGTAAAATTACCGAAAAGTATATGCCCGCTTGCGCCGGTGAGTACCAGTTCCTGCCCCGCCGTCCTCTTCCGTTGGTTTGGGTCTCAGCCACAACCACTGTTCCTTCGGGATACCCCTGGGCAGCCAGTTCGCGGGCCCGGATGTTGGTTGAATCAACTTCGGGATAGTAGAGATAATTGGTCTGCCCCAGTACCTGGGTTTCTAATCCCGGCCCAACTTCCAAAGGTAATAAAAGATCCGGGCTGGCACTTAACAAATACCCTTTTTTGGGAGAAGAATCTATTATATACCCTTCCGCCTGCAGCGTTTTGATCTGCTTCCAAATGGCGGTCCGGGATACTGCGAGAGCATCACTTAAGGATTCTCCCGATACCCATTCGCCTTTTTTCTCTTTCAGTGCCTGCAGGACCTTATCATAAAGCTGCATTCATTCCACCTCTTATAATTGTTAACTATTGAACCTATTATAACTAAAACTTGGCCCAATTACATATTCCGGGGCCAGGCAATTATGTATACAGTGAATGCGGCATTCAAAAATGAAAAATTTTTTAATTAATGAACCTTTTGCGTTTTAATATTGTCATATTATATAGGTAGGACATTGAATCAATTTGGTGGTGAAGAAACCTTTGGGTGAAGATGAATTCCTGCGGCTGTTGCAAACTGAAGAAGGCAAGCTCTACCGCATCGCTTTGGCGGTGCTGGGCAATGAAGACGATGCCTGGGATTCTCTGCAGCAGACAGCGGAGAAAACCTGGATTAACAGAAGTACTTTAAAAGGAGGCCGGTCTGCTTTTCCTGCCTGGATCAAGAAAATTTTGATCAACCAGAGTCTCAATATACTGAAAACCCGCAACCGCCAGATTCCCACCGACCCACGGGAAATGACAGGAATCCTTGATTTGCCGCCTAAGAATGGCAAACCGGGAGATATTGATATTATCTGGGATCTGGTTTTGGAACTGGGGCCGGAACACCGAACCGTAATAGCACTCAGATACCTGGGAGATCTGTCCATAAAAGAAATCGCCGGCAAACTGGGTATCTCGCCTGGCACGGTAAAGTCACGTTTATACACGGCCCACACCCGATTAAGGCAAAAGCTGCAGGATAATAATTGGCAGGGAGTGAACAAAAATGGAACCTGAGTCACGTGATATGGATACCTGGATGAAAAAGACTCTAACTAACTGGGCTGAGCAAGGCACCTTATCATCCGAAAAATCTGCTCAACTGCGGATGAGTATAGCCCAATTAGCCGGTCAGGAGAAAAAGAACCATTTCAAACGCAAGGTCTGCGGTTTGGTGGCAGGCTTAATAACCTTCCTATGGCTGCTGTTGGCCAACTGCCCGGTAGCTGCTGCTGCTTACCGGGGCGGCACTGCAGGTTCAACCCATTCGTTGGAATTTAAAGCAGTAATTCTGATTTTGGTTTTATTTGGTTTTATCCTAAAGTATCAATATGATTTTCAGCTACGAAATAAAAATTTCGAGGTGAATTATGACTAACAATATGCGCGAGTATCTTAAAGAATTAATAGTTACATTAGTAATTGCATTTGTTCTGTCCATGGTTTTGCGAACCTGGATTATTGAAGGCCGGAGTGTACCTACGGGGTCAATGCTGCCCACTATTCAGCTCAAAGATCGTTTGCTGGTAAATAAACTGGTTTATCATTTCAAAGATCCGCAAAGGGGCGACATCATGGTTTTCCGGCCGCCTGATCAAATTGGGGCTACAGACGATTTTGTCAAAAGGCTCATAGCTGTCCCGGGAGATAAAGTCGAAATCAAAAAAGGTCAATTGTATATAAATGATAAGGTTCAACCGGAGTCTTATCTGACCGCAGCCATGAATTATGAATTCGGTCCGGTGGTTGTTCCAGCCAATAGCTATTTTGTCATGGGCGATAATCGCAACAACAGTTTTGACAGTCATCTGTGGGGAGCCTGGCTGACCCGTGACCATCTGATTGGAAAAGCCTTTTGCATCTATTGGCCGTTCGATCATGTGCAAGCTCTCAAACGTTGAAATAGGCTGGACTTCTTACCGCCTCCGCCAGTCGCGCCCCGGCTTTACGCCCGGGTTGCGGTGCTTTCCTTCAAATGCGGCCCGACGTTTTAAGTCCTCCATTAATTGGCCAAATTGCTCCAGATAAAGGGACTGGGCGCCATCAGAAAGAGCCCGGGCCGGGTCGTTATGGGTTTCGATCATTAATCCATCTGCTCCTACCGCTAACGCAGCCCTCGCCAGCGGCGCCACCAGTCCTCTGATACCAGCAGCATGGCTGGGATCGACCATAACCGGGAGGTGGGATTTCTGTTTGAGCAGCGGAATCGCCGATAAGTCCAAAGTGTTTCGGGTAGCCGTTTCAAAAGTACGGATGCCTCTTTCACAAAGAATAACCTGACTATTCCCCTCAGATAATATATACTCAGCACTCAGCAGTAATTCTTCCATCGTATTGGCCAGCCCTCTTTTGAGCAAGACCGGCTTGTTGAATCTTCCCACTGCTTTAAGCAGATCGAAATTCTGCATATTCCGGGCGCCGATCTGAATAACATCGACTTCTTCGAATAAAGGCAGCTGGGTCTGATTCATAATCTCAGTGACAATCGGCAAACCGGTCTCTTTTTTGGCTTTAAGCAACAAACGCAGCCCCTCCTCCTGCAATCCCATGAAGGCATATGGGGAAGTACGCGGTTTAAAGGCACCGCCCCTTAACATGGTGGCCCCGCTGGCTTGCACGAACCGGGCAATCTCGATAATCTGTGCTTCACTTTCTACCGAGCAGGGCCCCGCTACAACTTGAAACCAGCCCTGGCCGACGGTCACCCCGCCTGCGTTTACCATAGTATCTTCCGGATGTACGGTCCGGCTTACGGCTTTATATGGTTCGGTCACGCGTTTGCCGTATTCTACGATATCATTGTTTTGAACCACCGCATCCAAATCTATTACTGCCGTGTTGCCCAGCAGACAGACCACGGTATGTTCCGTGCCGGTACTTAGAAAAGTCTTGAAACCGCGCGCTTCTATACTCTGTTGGAATTGTTCGATTTCCCCTTGCGCTACCTCCGGTTTTAATACAAATATCATCTTCCGCTCCCTCCTTATCTTTTATCTAAACTTCTGACCGTGCAGATAATCTCTCTGATCTTGTCGTCATCCTTCAGGCTATCAGTTTCCACGCCGCTGCTTATATCGACACCATAAGGTTTGCATTTCCTGATGGCCTGAACTATATTGCTGTTTTTCAATCCACCGGCCAGAAAATAACGCTTCTGCAAGTTAGGTATCAGTTCATAATCAAATGTCTTTCCACTGCCGCCATATTGCCCTTTTTGATAGGTATCCAGCAAAAGCAAATCAACGGATAACTTCCCGGCCTGCAGCACCTGCTCCGTGTTCTGCACCCGCACCGCCTTGATGAGGGGACAATTTATCTGGTCCTTAAGCTTCCTTATATAGGTTTCACTTTCATCCCCATGCAACTGTACCGCATCTATGACACCGGCGCGGCATAGCTTTACAGTTAATGACACCGGCTCATTTACAAAAACCCCTACCGCCTTAATACGGGGATCGAGCTCAGCTTTCAGCCTACCGGCCTGTTCCGGTGTTACCTGCCGGCGGCTGGGGCTGAACACAAAACCGGTA
>NZ_DIPG01000127.1:16804-20734 GCF_002426325.1 Syntrophomonas sp. UBA5494
TATTTTAATTTTGGTCACTTTAGTACCCTCCGCAACTCTGCCAGCATAGCTTTCTTATCCCTACTGCGCATGAGGGTTTCCCCGATGAGCACGCCGTTGACTTTAGCCTGCCGCAGCATTTCAATATGGGATACATTTTTAATACCGCTTTCGGCTATAAAGAGAATGCTTTCCGGTACCAATTTCCGCAGCCTGATACTGTTGCTGAGGTCTACCGCAAAATCCTTAAGATTCCGGTTATTTACCCCGATAATTCGGGCGCGGGCCGCCAGGGCCGATTCAACTTCCCGCTCGTCATGGGCCTCCACGATGGCCGACAGACCCAGTTCATCGCATATGGCAAGATAATCACGGATAGTCCTGGTATCGAGCAGCGCACAGATAAGAAGAATGGCAGATGCCCCCAGCGTTTTGGCTTCATAAATCTGATACGGATCTACGGTAAAGTCTTTGCGGAGGACCGGCAGTGAAGTCAGGTCCTTTATTTGCACTAAATAGTCGTCACTGCCCTGAAAATACTCCGGTTCCGTTAGTACCGATATGGCATCCGCCCCGGCCAGCTCGTAGTCTTGGGCTATCTGCAGATAAGGGAAATCCGCTGCTATAAGTCCCCGGGAGGGTGAGGCTTTTTTTACTTCACAAATAAAACTGATATCCGGTTGGTTTAAGGCTTTTTCAAATGGAAGACCGGCAGCGGGTTCCATATTCAGAGCCCTTTGCTTTACTTTCTCCAGCGGTATCTCCGCTCTCCTCCGCTCTATTCTGGCCTTCGTGGCCGCCGCAATAGTATCGAGTATCATGGCGCCACCTCGTTGGTAAGCCGGCGAAATTGTTCCAGTTTAGCCGCCGCTTTGCCGCTGTCGATTATATCCTCAGCCCATTTGATAGATTCCGTCACAGTGCAGTTATCAATACCTAAGTAGAGCGCCATCGCCGAGTTCAAAACCACCACATCCCGCTTAGGGCCTCTTTCCCGGCCGGTCAATATATCTACGCTGATTTGCGCATTCTCGGCCGGGCTGCCGCCCATCAGATCCTCCAGCACACAGCGGCTGAATCCGAATTGTTCCGGAGTGATCTCATAGGAAGTCAATTTACCGTGGCGGATTTCACAGACATAAGTTGCTCCGGTCAGAGTCACCTCATCCATCCCTTCATGACCGCTTACGGCCAGGCCCCGTACCACGCCCAGATTGGAAAGCACCTGGGCCAGGGGTTCCACCAGTTTACGGTCATATACACCCATCAGCTGCATAGTAGCCCCGGCCGGATTGGCCAAAGGACCTAAAATATTGAATATGGTGCGAACTCCCATCTCCTTGCGTACCGGTGCCGCATATTTCATAGAAGAATGATAAAGCTGGGCAAACATGAAACAAATATTGCTCGCTTTTAATATTTCCTCACATTGGGCCGGGGTAAGGTTAAGGTTAATCCCCAGGCACTCCAAAACATCGGCTGCACCGCTTTTACTTGATACGCCGCGGTTTCCGTGCTTTGCCACCGGTACCCCGCCGGCCGCGTGCACAAAGGCAGCCGTGGTGGAAATATTAAAGGTATTGGTCCCGTCCCCACCGGTTCCGACGATATCGATAACATTGCGTACCGGATTGATTTTAAGTCCTCTCTCGCGCATAACGGTAGCGCAGGCGGTAATTTCCTCCACGGTTTCGCCTTTCATCCTCAGCCCGGTCAATAAGGCGCCGATTTGCGCCTGGGTAGCGCTGCCATCCATCATGGCATTCATTACTACCTTAGCGGTTTCGAAGTCAAGATCCTCACCATTGATTACAGCCTGAATAGCATTTTTTATCATCATCTTTTCCTCCCTAATTTAAAAAATTTTCCAAAACTATATGTCCCAGAGGGGTCATGATAGATTCCGGGTGAAACTGCACGCCATAGACTGGGTATTTCTCGTGTTTGACGGCCATAACTTCTCCGGTCTTATCCTCAGCAATAACCTGCAATGAGGCGGGAAGCGTATCTTTCCTGGCGGCCAGTGAATGATAACGCGCGGCCTCAATCTGCCGGGGAAGTCTGCGAAAAAGCCGGCAAGAGTTGTCAAGCCTTATGGTGCTCTGCTTGCCATGCATCAAGCGTCCGGCATAAGTGATTTCCGCCCCGAATGCTTCGCAGATAGCCTGGTGTCCCAGGCACACTCCCAGGATAGGGACTTTTCCGGCCAGATGCCTGATCACTGCTTCACAGATACCGGCATCCTTGGGGTAACCGGGACCCGGAGAAATTATGATGTGGGAAGGCTTCAAAGTTTCAATCTCCGGCACGCTCAGTTCATCATTGCGTATTACGCTGATTTCCGGATTGATGCTTCCGGCCAGCTGCACCAGGTTGTAGGAAAAACTATCGTAGTTATCTATCAGCAAAATCATCAGTCATCAACCTCCGCGGCATTGCATATGGCGTTAATCACCGCCCGGGCCTTATGTCCGGATTCTTCATACTCATTTGCAGGAATACTGTCGGCTACAATCCCTCCACCCGCCTGCACATAAACCTGGTTGTTCTTTTTTACCGCCATCCGAATAGCGATGCAGGTATCCATGTTCCCGGTGAAATCCAGATACCCCAACGCACCTCCGTAAATACCACGCGGTTCGGTTTCCAGCTCGTCTATAATCTCACAGGCTCTGATCTTGGGTGCGCCGGACAGGGTTCCGGCCGGCAGCACCGCCTCAATAGCGCTGTATCCGTCATGATCGGGCCGTATATTGCTTTCCACCTGAGAACAGATATGCATAATGGTTGAATAGCGATGTATGGCCATATAATCGGTGACCTGGACCGAGGAGAACTCTGAAATCTTTCCCAGATCGTTGCGGCCCAAATCAACCAGCATATTATGTTCCGCCAGTTCTTTTTCATCAGCCAGCAACTCCTGTTCCAGGCGCCGGTCCTCCGCCTCGGTTTTTCCCCGCGGCCGGGAACCCGCAACCGGGAAAGTAGTCAGCCGTCCGTTTTGCAAACGGACCAGTGTTTCCGGCGATGTGCTCATTATTTCATCTCCGTCCATGTACAGATAGACCATGTAGGGTGAAGGATTGGTGGTTCGCAAAACCCGGTACGCATTTAAAAGGCTGCCCCGGTAAGGAGCGGTAAACTGTCGCGAGATTACAGCCTGGAAGATGTCTCCGGCCCGAATATACTCTTGGGTTCGTTCAACCATATGACAGTATTCGGCCTGGCTGACCGAGCAGGTAAAATGAACATTTTTGTCACTCTTAAGCCGGGGCAGGCTCCGGGTATCCCTGATCAGACCGGCCATGGCTTCTAATTCCGCGGTGGCCTTGCCTTAGTTTTCCAGCACCTGATCAGTTTTCATATTGACCACAATCCAGATCTTCTGCTTGAGATGGTCATAAGCGACCACCTTGTCAAACAGCATCAGATCAAAATCATTGAACTCGCCCCGCTTAATTGATAACTTGGGCTCGGCGTAGCCCATCATGGCATAGGACAGGTAACCTACAAATCCCCCGGTAAATGGCGGCAGGCCGGGAATCCGGGGAGATTTATAGTTCTGCTGGATCTCCCGCAATACGTTATAGGGATGGTCGGTTTGAATCTTACTGACTTCACCTTCCTTCTCGATAACAACTGTGTGATCTTTGCAGTACACCCGCATAAGCGGGTCAAAGCCCAGGAATGAATAGCGGCCCCACTTTTCCCCGCCTTCCACACTCTCCAGCAGGTAATAACGTTGGCTGATGGCTGAGAACTTTCTAAGCAATGCAATCGGAGTAATAACATCGGCATAGATTTCCCGGCCTATGGGTACGATGCTGTATTCAGGGGCCAGCTTCCGGATGCTTTCACAATCAGGTCTGATCATCTGCTCCACCTCATTTCACCGATTATTTATCTTCCGGATGATAAGATTTACGGAAAATGAGATTTTTGCATAATTAA
>NZ_DIPG01000058.1:0-29826 GCF_002426325.1 Syntrophomonas sp. UBA5494
ATCATGCCCGGCAAGGTTAACCCTGTGATCTGCGAGGCCGTAAATCAGGCGGCCTTCCAGATCATGGCGGACGATCTGGCGGTGACGCTGGCCGCTCAGGCGGGGCAATTGGAACTCAACGCCTTTTTGCCTCTGATTGCTAAGAATTTATTTGAGATGCTCGACCTGCTTCGGAATGTACTGCCCATTTTCATCGGCCGCTGTATCAGAGGGATCGAAGCCGACAGGGAAAACTGCCTGCACAAACTGAACGCCGGTTATACGGCGGCAACGGCGCTGACCGGCACGATCGGCTACGACAAAGCCTCCCGGGTAGCGGCCCTGTGCTGGGAAACCGGCAGGTCAGTGCGGGAAATCGTTCTGGAACAACGGTTCATGGAGGAAAAAGATTTGGATGAAATTTTAAGGCCGGAACGGCTGACGTCGCCCGGGGGGGCAAAGGAGTAGTCACAATGGAAAATATGAACGCGACGCCGACGGCAAGCCGGTTCACCATCGGAATTTTTGGCAGGCGCAATGCCGGGAAATCCTCGCTTATCAACGCACTCACGGGGCAGAACATCGCCGTCACCTCTGACGTTCCGGGGACGACGACGGACCCCGTCCGCAAGGCCATGGAGCTCCTGCCGGTCGGGCCGATTGTGTTGATCGACACGGCGGGGCTGGACGACAGGGGAGAGCTGGGAAAGCTCCGCGTCGAGAAGACCTACGAGGTGCTGCGCAGATGCAACCTCGCAGTTGTCGTTGCCGATAGAGAGTCTGGCATATCGGAGCTTGAGACGGAATTTATCGAACAATTGAAGCGGAGGAAGATCCCGGCCGTCCTGGTCTTCAACAAATGCGACCAGGGCCTGCCCGACGCCGGCGTGCTCGGACGGTTGAGAGAGCTTGCCGGGATTCCCCTGGTCTGCGCAAGCGCCCGCAGCGGCTTCGGGCTGGAGGAGATAAAACAGCAGATCATCGCAAATTCCAATTTTGAGGATGTCGAGCCGGCGCTGATGGACGGACTGATCCGGGCGGGCGATATCGCTGTGCTAGTGACGCCCATCGACAAAGGGGCCCCCAAGGGCAGGCTGATCCTCCCGCAGCAGCAGGCCATCCGCGATATCATTGAAAGCGACGCCAGCGCCGTCATTACAAAGGAGCATGAGCTCAAGCTGACGCTGGAGCGCCTGAACACGCCACCCGCCATCGTGATCACCGACTCGCAGGCTTTTCTCAAAGTGTCCGCGGACACCCCTGCCGAGATTCCCATGACCTCGTTCTCCATTCTGTTCGCGCGGCAGAAGGGGGATCTGGCGGAAATGGTGCGGGGCGTCAAACGTATTGAAACGCTTTCGCCCGGCGACAGGATCCTGATCGTCGAGGGCTGCACCCATCACCGGCAGTCGGACGACATCGGCAAAGTAAAAATCCCGCGCTGGATCCGTCAAATCGTGGGCGGGGATATTGAATTTGAATGGGCCAGCGGAGCCTGTTATCCCAAGGATCTCTCCGGATATGCCATGATCGTGCATTGCGGCGGCTGCATGCTGAACCGCAGGGAGATGCAGTACCGTATGGAAAAAGCCCGGGAACAGTGCGTTTCTATCACCAATTACGGGATCCTGATCGCCTATGCCATGGGCATTCTTTCCAGGGCCTTACGCCCCTTCCCCGCCGCGCGACTGGCTTGGGAGGAAAGCTGATCGCTCCCGTTCCATGCCACAACGACTGTTTTCGGCTCAATCCCTTTTGCAAAGAGAGAATCAAGCAGTGCATGGACGCCCAGGCGTCTTTTCCACGTTCACCGTAATCATTAAAGTTTTCCCGCTTTGCTTTGACTTGATATTGCCGGGTGGGGGCGGTAATGGCGCGAGGTAATAAATGGGTTGGGGTTTAAAAGGCAATTAAGCTCATAGACTGGGGTGGTTTAGAATAAACTTCTAGACCACCATTTTTATTTTTAAGCAAAAGAAGCAATTTTGTAACCCTTTATGAATACTCTTTAACAAAAGTAATTATAGGATGTGATTCATATTCCCACGATAAACTCATTTATTAGGGCCTTACATGCATTGCCCGGAGTCGGTGCAGTTGATGTCTTTATTAATGAAGAATTATTGGACGAAAACCTGACCTACAAAAATGTAAGCCGATACTTGCCTATAGGACCGGGCAATAACAGAATTCAGGTCTTTCTGGAAGGTAATAGGACCAACCCCATCCTTGACACTGAAGTAAATCTTCCTCCCAGCGAAGCCATCACTCTGGCGTTGATAGGAGAAATATCAGATGTTGAAACTCTGCCGATATTACAGCCATTTGGTGATATCGCTCCCCAGGAAGTAAGGATCCGCTTTGCCAATCTGTCTCCGGATGCTCCCGAGTTGGATTTATTTTTGAACGACAACAGGGTGATCAGCGATGTAGCGTATAGACAGGTTACGGGATATTCCAGTGTATCCCCGGATACCTATAGCGTTCAGTTAAGGCCTACCAATAACAGTGATATAATTCTGGCAAGAAAAAACCTGTTATTTAGAGGCGGCAGCGGTTATATCGTCTATGCGGTTGGTCTGGTTGAAGGCGATCCGGCTGTGGAGATCATTTACTTTGAAGACGAACTTCCGGTTGTTGAAGAAGCAGAAGTTGTTGAGGAAGCAGAAGCCTCCAAAGTGGAAGAAGTTAGAAAGGCAGCACCGGGTAAAAGCAATGTCAAAATCATTTTTAAGTATGTTTAGGGAGTAAAGAGTGACGAAGCGATGCCTGTGTAGCGGGGACGGGATTGTTGACAATCTTTGAGATTATCAGCAATCCCGTCCCCGTGACGCAATGCTCAAAAAGAAGCAGCTGAAGCCTGAACTCCAACTGCCCGGGCAATTTTATTTGTTTTGCGTGCCGGCAGAGCCAAAAAGATCCTGACAGTGGCTTATACTGTCATCGAGGGCGTGGCAAACATGGTCTATCTCGCTCCTGGTCTGCCGGTTCATGCGGTCTCTGGGGAGCTTTTCAATCTCCTCTTTGGCATTGCGGATATGTGTTATCGCAGCGCTGATGATGACTCTATCCATCTGGCTTACCTCCTTTAACAATATACATAAGTTAGTTTTTCCACATCCATTGATTGTATGCCGGATCCGGGACATTGCCATAATATAGCATGATTGCCCGGGCGGTTCTGTTCAACGGCCGCTCCCCGCCGAACTTTAAGACGGAAAAACCTGCGAATAAGCGTTATCCGCAGGCTTCCTTCCGGTTAATAGGTTATTTAGCAGGATAGATTGTTTAGTTAATTGTAATGCCTTACAGGAAAAATGAACTAAAAATTCTATTGCCGTGCTTTTAGGAGATCACGGATTTCTGACAACAAAATCACTTCATCGCTGGGGAGGGGTGCTTCTTCCGGAGCTGCCGCCTCCTTCTGCTTGCGCCTGTTGGCGGCTTTGACCACCAGAAAAATACTGAAGGCTATGATAAGGAAGTCCACGACGCTCTGAATAAAAGCCCCATACTTGACCGCTTCACTGCCTACCTGCAGCTGCAGGCCGGAAAAATCTAAACCGCCCATCAACAAGCCTACCAGAGGCATAATGATGTCATTAACCAGCGAGGTCACTATCTTCCCGAAAGCGCCGCCAATGATCACTGCTACGGCTAAGTCGAGCACATTGCCTTTCATGGCAAATTCTTTGAATTCCCGCCACATTACTGTCACCTTCCTTATCCAATTTTTTCTTAGTCTATTTAATCATAGCAGACAAACTAAATTAAAAGGGCTGGTTGCATTTTATTTTCCCCGGAAAACGCTTGAGCGAAAGCAGCGCAAGTTTGCTGATCTGATTTCAGGTTTATCACAAAAAACTTTAATGCCCGGCGCCAACAGCGGGCAGCTTCTCCAACTGACCTTAAACCTTATTGATTCAACTGACGATAACTATTAGTAGCAATTCTGTGAGGATGGATATGGATGGCAAACATAGCCATTGTAAGCCCTTCTGCCTCCAGCCGGCAGTTGATGGCGGATGTACTGAGAACCAAAGGGCATCAGGTCAATTGCATGACTTCCTGGCAGGAGCTGGACTTCGCGCCCATGAAAATCGAAAATCAGGCCCTTTTCCTGCTTGACCATAGTCTGGGTGATGAACGGGTGATAAATATCATTGCGGATATCCGCCGGTTATCTACTCATTATCGCATCCCTATCATGGTCATTTCAGCATCCCCGCGCTCAGAAGATGTGCTCAGGCTGTTCAACCTGGGAATAGATGACTACTATTTGAAACCCCTTGATGCCGGGATTCTATATAGCCGGGTCAAGCGTTTATTAGACCTTTTACCCGTTCCGGCTGAACCACATTATCCAGACACCATAGAATTTGATTTAAACCAGCTTATCAATTTTGAGATCGCCCGGGCCAGCCGGGGCAATTACCCGTTTTCCATCATTCAGCTCTCCCTCGATGTCGATGAGGCCAAACGCAGACCGGAGCATGATGTGCAGGAATTGATGAATCTGTGCTACGATACCTTGCACCGGCAGCTGCGGGAAACCGATATACTCATAGGCGCCGAGAACCGTCTGGTGGTGTTGTGCCCGTTTTCCGACCAGACCGGAACCAGGGTGGTAATGCGCAAAATCATCGATCATCTCAGCCGGCAGGAAGCTGATTATCCTTTCAGCATCCTGGAGATGAGCTATGCCACTTACCCCTATGATGGCCGGGACAAAGGGGGGTTATTAACCTATGCCTCTGCCAATAAGGAACCGCTGAAAGAGTTTCCCAAAAGCACCGCCAATACACTGAGACATGGGGGATAAGAGTGGCCCCAAACAGGGTCATTGTTTTGAATTGGGTACATAAAGCTGCTGAAAGACAGGGCTTTACAGGGTAGAGTTCTTTGCTAATAAACAGTCGCGCCAACTATGCGGATTAGACCGAGGAGTATGTGGATTGATAGACATACCTGTTGCCAATCAGACAATCATATGGAAGCAGGCTGCATCTAGCGTACTCTTCTTCAGTAATCTTTTCATGATAGTTTGAAGGGATAGGGCGCACAAAAAAATGCGCCAAACCCTTCGGGTAGAGTATGATCTTGGGATGTCCGTAATATGCCAGCATCTGCACATTTCAACCCCGATATACCGGTCAGACCTTGGCCATGATTATGGCATGTACGCAGATGCCGGGCAAGATGAACACCGCTGCTACTTGGAAAGAAGGCACATTTAACGTATTTCCTTACCGATGATACTCTCATCGCGGGATATGGGAGAGCTGAGATCCCAGTGGCCTGCCAGAGTGTCTTCTTTCTGACCTTCAATCAGAATCTGCACTTTTTCAATACCCGGCAGCTCCGTAAGACTGTTGACTATGGACATAATGGTCATGCTCTCACCGGTACTGCCGCCCCAATGTTTGGTTTTCAACTCTTTAGAAAAATCAACTGTGGCAATTTTATCCTGAATACTCACTGCAAGTAGCTTCGCTTCCGGGGGTATGGTTTTTACCAGATCGGCCCCCTTGGGTCCTGCTATAAGTTCATTGACCACCGCTTCAGCCGCTGCCTGGAGTTCATCGGAGGCCACCTTTACGGTGCGTTTTTCCGCCGCCAGGAACTGAGCCTGTTGGTCTGAGAAATACAGGGTGATTTCTTTATCTATCTCAGCAGCCTGAGGGTCATTCTGGTTGGGCTGATTGTCTCCCGGGTTGTTGGGGGAGCATCCTACCGCCAGCATCGCCGCAAGGGTCAGGATCAATACAACTAATATAGGCCTGATAGCTCTCATGTGTTTCACCTCAAATTTTTATATTTTCGTTTCCTTAATTATAAAAATTATACAGCCTCATTCAACATCCATTATGCTATTTTATACATTTCTTTGGCGGTATAGCTTTCACCGGCTTCAAAAAATAATAATTCGCATTTTGCGTATAGCGCCATCTTCGGCCTGGGAATAATTATCCAACAAAAGCAAAACTGATTTTGTACGGAATCGAGGGGTTGGCATGAAAGATCTGGTCAAAGAATTGGTGCGGAGTCTGGTTAGTCAACTGGAGGATATCGAAAAAGAGGTGGATTTTGATGCTCTGCGGATGCAGAGCAGTGTGGAAATCGGTGCGGAGGCCCGTTATCTGCAGCAGCAGATCAATGAACTCAAAGAACGCCTTTTGGAAGTTGACGGTCTGGCCTAAATCAAAGGTTAGGTTGGATCGTAAAAATCGTTGATATATCCGTGAGGTGTTTGGTTGACACTGTTAATAGGCTCTGATAATATCAAATTGTAAAAATACATAGCGAAACAACGCGAAAGTGTGCCTAGGGTTCCGCATGCAGGATGGACAGGTCCGAGTGGCACAGGTGCTGAGCACTACACCGTATAGGGATAAAAGCCCAGGCGGACAGGTTTCGGTTACGAAACGACCCGTCTGGGTAATCTATTTTTTATACCATTTGTTTGCAGAGAAGGAGGCCGGTTGATGCCTAAAGTAGGTATTATAATGGGAAGTGATTCCGATCTGGCAGTGATGAAAGACGCGGCTGATATTTTACGGGAGTTCGGGGTCGATTACGACATCACCATCTGCTCGGCGCACCGGCTGCCCGAGGAAACCGCGCGTTATGCGGCCACAGCTGTGGAAAGAGGCCTGGCAGTGATTATCGCCGGGGCTGGAGGCGCAGCTCATCTGCCCGGGGTGATAGCCGCTTCTACCCTGCTTCCGGTCATCGGGGTGCCCGTCCAAAGCGGCGCTCTGGCCGGAGTGGACGCCCTTTACGCCATTGTGCAGATGCCGCGGGGTATCCCGGTGGCGACGGTAGCCATCAACGGCAGTGCCAATGCAGCCCTTTTGGCGGTGCAGATGCTGGCCTTGAGCGATCCCGGACTGCGTCGGGCCTTGCAAGAATACCGCCTTAAAATGGCGGGGTCTGTACTGGACAAAGACAAGAAGCTGCAGCAATTGGGCATCAAGAGTTACCTTGAATCGTTAAGGAGATAGGATATGATTGAACGATATACCCTCCCGGAGATGGGCCGGATATGGTCGCAGGACAATAAACTGCAGAACTGGCTGAAGATCGAGATAGCCGCTTGTGAAGCCCAGGCCAGGCTGGGGAATATTCCTGCAGAAGCGGTTGAGATCATTAAAGAGCGCGCTGCTTTTAAGGTTGAGCGCATTGAACAGATTGAAGCTGAAGTACATCACGACGTAATCGCCTTCCTCACCAATGTGGCCGAATATGTTGGCGAATCCTCCAAATATATTCACCTGGGTATGACCTCCTCGGATATTCTGGATACCGGACTGGCTATGCAGATGCGCGACGCCGCCGATATCATCGCGGACAAACTGCAGCGGCTGCGCCAGATTGTAGCCCAGCAGGCGGCGAAATATAAATATACCTTGAACATGGGGCGCAGTCACGGGGTGCATGGCGAGCCCAGCACTTTCGGACTCAAAATGGCCCTGTGGTACACCGACCTGGAACGGGATCTGATCAGGTGGGCTCAGGCCCGGGATCATATAGCCTATGGGGCTGTCTCCGGAGCTATGGGCAATTTCGCCCACCTCGACCCGCGGGTTGAGGAATACGTCTGTCAGGCTGTGGGCTTAAAGCCCTGCCCGGTATCCACACAAGTGATTCAACGCGATCGTCACGCCCAGTTCCTGACCACGATTGCCGTGATCGGAGCTTCTCTGGAAAAGATCGCCACTGAGATCAGAAATCTGCAGCGCACCGAGATTTTAGAAGTGGAAGAACCGTTCCGCAAAGGGCAAAAAGGATCTTCGGCTATGCCCCATAAGCGCAACCCCATGATGAGCGAGCGGGTAGCCGGTCTTTCCCGGGTCTTACGCGGCAATGCGGTAGCGGCCCTGGAGAATGTGGCCCTGTGGCATGAGCGCGACCTGACCCATTCTTCGGTGGAGAGGGTGATCATACCTGACAGCTGCATCATCCTGGATTACATGCTGGAAAAACTGACCGGGGTGATTCAAGGCCTGGTGGTATATGAGGATAATATGACCCGCAACATCAGCCTGACCGGGGGGCTGATATTCTCCCAGGAGCTGATGCTGCACCTGATAGATAAAGGAATGCTGCGGGAAACCGCTTACCGCCTGGTACAGGACAATGCCATGAAAAGCTGGTCGGAGCGGTGCAGTTTTAAGCAGCTGGTCTTAGACGACCCGGAGATCATGAAATTCTTAAGCCCTGAGGACGTCGAAGCGGTTTTCGACATGTCGATTTACTACAAAAACGTGGATTACATATTCCAACGATGCGGGCTCGAATAGATGAGAGGGGAAGAAAGTATGAACAGCGGAGAGCTAATCTACGAAGGCAAAGGCAAGCGGATATTCAGCACGGAGCGCGATGATGAAGTCATCATGTCCTACAAAGACGAAGCCACTGCATTTGACGGCGCCAAAAAAGGTATTATTAAAGACAAGGGAGTTATTAACAACCGCATATCCGCTTTGATCTATACTTTTCTAGCCCGGCACGGCATCCCCACTCACCTGGTCAAAACCCTGGATGAGCGCAATGTAGTGGTCAAGAGGCTGGAGATGATACCTGTGGAAGTGGTGGTCCGCAACCTCATCGCCGGGGGACTGGCCAAAAGGCTGGGCCGGGAGGAGGGAGAAGCCCTGTCCTCGCCGGTGGTGGAGTTGTATTACAAGAGCGACGCCCTGCACGATCCGATGATAAGCGAATCCCTGGCTGTGGCCATGGGTTGGGCCAGCGAGGAGCAACTGCAGGATATGAAGGCGCAGGCTCTCAGAATAAACCAGGTTTTGCAGAGCTTCTTTGACGGCATCGGTATCATTCTGGTAGATTTCAAGCTGGAATTCGGCCTCTATCAAGGCCGGCTTATCCTGGGAGATGAAATCACCCCGGACGGTTGCCGCTTATGGGACAAAATCAGTCTTGAAAAGATGGACAAAGACCGTTTCCGGAGGGATCTGGGCGGTGAAGAGGAAGCCTATCAGGAAGTGGTAAGGCGCATTGAAGCAGCCCTGCCAGGCTAGAGCCTTGAGCAGGATCTGTGAAATAAAATGATGACAAGGCGACCGGCCGTAGGCCAGGACAGGAGGTAGAAGGTGTTTAAGGCCAATATTTATGTAACGTTGAAACCCGGGGTACTGGATCCTCAGGGCGAGGCGGTAAAGAACTCCCTGCATGTTTTAGACTATCCTTATGTTGATGAAGTGCGCATCGGCAAGTATATACAAGTATGGCTGCAAGGTGAAGACCGGGAAAAAGCCCGGCGCGAATTGGAGGAGATGAGCGACAAACTCTTGGCCAATCCGGTTATCGAAGACTATCGGGTGGAAATAGCGGAGGTCGATGAACCATGAAATTCGGTATTATCGTTTTTCCGGGTTCGAACTGCGATGCGGACTGCTTCCACGTTATAGAGCGGGTGATGGGACAAGAGGCCCGGTATATATGGCATAAAGAATCCGACGTAACCGCTTGTGACGCCCTCATTCTTCCCGGGGGGTTTTCTTATGGAGACTACCTGCGCACCGGCGCAATCGCACGTTTTTCGCCGGTCATGTCCCGGGTAGTGGATTTCGCCGCTCAGGGCGGTCTGGTATTAGGCATATGCAACGGGTTTCAAATCCTGCTGGAAGCGGGCCTCCTGCCGGGAGCCATGCTGCGCAACCGCACCCTGCGGTTTATCTGCAAGCCGGTACACCTTAAGGTCAAAAACGCCGACACTCCTTTCACCCGCACCCTGCAAGAGCATCAAGTCCTGCGGGTGCCCATCGCTCATGGCGAGGGCAATTACTATTGTGATGATAAAACGCTGAAGGAATTGAAAAATAACAGACAGATTGTTTTCACCTACTGTACTCCGGAGGGTATAGAAAATGATGCTGCAAACCCCAACGGCTCCCTGGCCAATATCGCCGGGATCACCAATAAAGCCGGCAATGTACTGGGAATGATGCCTCATCCCGAACGCTGCTCGGAGAGTGTTATGGGGGGCGTTGACGGATATCCGATTTTCGCTGCCATGATCAGCTGGCTTCAGGAGGTGGGCAGATAATGAAAGAACTATCTTACCGGGAAATGGGCTTGACTGATGAAGAATACCGGCAGGCTGCGGAACTTCTGGGACGCACCCCCAATTATCTGGAGTTGGGTATGTTTGCGGTAATGTGGTCGGAGCACTGCGGCTATAAAAACTCCCGCCCGCTTTTGAAACAGTTCCCTACACAGGGGCCGCAGGTGATACAGGGCCCGGGGGAGAATGCCGGCGTGGTCGATATCGGCGATAACCAGGCCCTGGTCTTCAAGATCGAGAGCCACAACCATCCCTCGGCGATTGAGCCTTACCAGGGCGCCGCCACCGGCGTGGGCGGGATTGTGAGAGACATATTCACCATGGGCGCCAGGCCTATCGCTATGCTGAATTCCCTGCGCTTTGGCCCTCTGGAAGAGACCCGGGTGAAGACCCTGTTTTCAGGAGTTGTCAAAGGCATCGGCGATTATGGCAACTGTCTGGGGATCCCAACGGTCGGAGGGGAAGTATATTTCAACGCCTCTTATCGCGGCAACCCCCTGGTCAATGCCATGTGCGTCGGCTTGGTGAGACAGGATGAAATCGCACTGGCGGTGGCCAATGAGGTGGGGAGCCCCATTATGCTGGTAGGAGCCAGAACCGGCCGTGATGGGATTCATGGCGCCACCTTCGCATCCGAGGAATTATCGGAGAGTTCCGCAGAAAAGCGCCCCTCTGTGCAGGTGGGCGACCCCTTTATGGAGAAGCTGCTCATTGAGGCCTGCCTGGAATTGATCAAAGAAGACCTGGTAGCCGGTATGCAGGATTTAGGTGCGGCCGGCCTGACCAGTTCCATAGCTGAAACCGCAAGCAAAAAAGGCCTGGGCGTGGCGGTGGATGTGCTCAAAGTGCCGCGCCGCGAACCGGGTATGACCCCCTATGAGGTTATGCTGTCAGAATCCCAGGAACGAATGCTGATCGTGCCGCGGAAGGGCAAACATAACCGTATTACGGAGATTTTTGAAAAGTGGGGCCTGGATGCGGTCGTCATCGGTGAGGTAACCGGCGACGGCTTGTTCAAGGTGTATGAAGGCCAGGAATTGAGGGGCTCGGTTCCAGTAGCAGCCCTGACCGAATCCTGCCCGGTATACACCCGCGAGGGCCAGGAACCCGTTTATTATAAAGAGAAGCAGGCCTTCAGCTGGGCCGAATTGCCTGATGAATGCAATTCCCAGACAATTCTGGCCCTCCTGGCTTCACCCAGCATTGCCAGCAAGAAGTGGGTCTACAGCCAGTATGACCATCAGGTGATGCTGAATACGGTGGTATTGCCCGGACAAGGCGATGCAGCGGTTTTGAGAATCAAGGGCCATGACAAAGGCATCGGCTTGGTTACGGACTGCAACGGCAGGATGGTCTATCTCGACCCGTTCCGCGGGGGCGTTATGGCGGTCTGCGAGGCGGCCCGCAATTTGGCCTGTGTCGGCGCCAGACCGCTGGCCCTGACCAATTGCCTCAATTTCGGAAGCCCCGAGAATCCAAACATTTACTGGCAGATGCAGCAGGCCATTCAAGGGATGAGCCTGGCCGCCAGAACCTTGAACACCCCGGTGGTGAGCGGCAATGTGAGTCTATACAATGAGACTGAGGCCGGGGCTATTTTCCCCACCCCGGTGGTGGGCATGGTAGGTTTAATAGAGAACCTGGAAAACCGGATGGATATGGCCTTCAAGAACAGCGGCGAGATTATTGTGATCTTGGGGGGCCTGCGCACCGAACTGGGCGGATCCGAGTACCTGGCCTTGATACATGGCGAGGAAAGCGGGGAGGTCCCGGCGCCGCACCTGGAAAAGGAAAAGGCCTTGATCGATCTGTTTTTAGAACTTTCCGCCCGGAAACTCCTGTCCTCCTGTCATGATGTGGCTGACGGCGGTCTGGCCGTTACTCTGGCTGAGATGGCCATTGCGGGCTCCATGGGCTTCGCAGTAAGTCCGCCTATTAACGGACAGCGTGCGGATGAAGTCATGTTTTCAGAAGCCCCGGGGCGGATCGTGGCCAGCCTGCCGGAGAGCAGCCTGGCGGAAGTGGAGGCATTAGCCCGCAGTTTCGGTATTGAACTGCACCGCCTGGGAACAACCGGAGGAGGGCTATTGCAATATAAGCTGGAAGGGAAAGCCGATATTTCTGTTGCCTTGGAACAAGCTGCCCATAGTTGGGGGGAAGCTATAGCATGCCACATGAGTTAAACGATCACTTTAAAGATGAATGCGGTGTATTCGGGATCTATATGAACAAGCCTGAAAACGATACCGATGCGGCCCGCACCGCTTTTTACGGCTTATATTCCCTGCAGCACCGCGGCCAGGAGAGCGCCGGCATAGCGGTGTCTGACGGCAGTGAGATCCATTTGCAAAAAGGCATGGGACTGGTGCCGGATGTTATCAAGGCGGAGCACATAGCGTCCTTGACGGGCCACATAGCGGTCGGCCATGTGCGCTATTCCACCAGCGGAGCCAGCAGCATAGTGAATGCCCAGCCTATGGTTTTCCATTATCTGCAGGGTATGGTAGGCTTGACTTACAACGGCAATCTGGTAAACGCAGCCGTTCTGCGCCGGCAGCTGGCGACTTATGGCTCGGTTTTTCAGACTACCACCGATACCGAGGTTATAGCCAACCTCCTGGCGCGTTACTCCCATGACCGCATGGAGCAGGCTTTATCCAAGTGCATGATTGATCTCAAGGGAGGATATGCCTTGGTAATCGCCACTGACGACCGCCTGGTGGGAGCCCGGGATCCTATGGGGATCAGACCGCTATGCCTGGGAGAACTCAATGGCAATTATATTCTGGCTTCTGAATCGGTGGCTTTCGATACCATAGGGGCTAAACTGATACGCGACGTTAAGCCCGGAGAAATAGTGGCGATAGATCATAGAGGCCTGCACTCCATTCAGTATATGCCTTCACCGCGCAAGGCCATATGCATCTTCGAATATATTTACTTTGCCCGCCCGGACAGCACTATTGACAGCATTAATGTTTATCAGGCGCGCCGGGCTATGGGGCGCCAGCTGGCCAGAGAAAGCAATGTGGAAGCCGATATGGTGATATCGGTCCCTGATTCCGGGACGTCAGCGGCCTTGGGTTATGCCGAAGAATCAGGGCTGCCCTTCCATGAAGGGCTTATAAAAAACCGCTATGTGGGGCGCACTTTTATACAGCCCACTCAGAATATGAGGGAGAACAGCGTGCGCATGAAATTAAATGCGGTTGAAGAGGTGGTCAAGGGCAAACGGGTGATCATGGTCGATGATTCCATCGTGCGGGGCACCACCAGCAAGCAGATCGTGCAGATGCTTCGCGATGCCGGAGCAGCAGAAGTTCACATGGCAGTGGCCTCACCGCCTACCCGGTATTCGTGTTTTTATGGAATAGACACTTCCCGGAGGGAAGAATTGATTGCCAGCACCATGGCAGTGCCCCAAATCGAAGCTTTTATCGGGGCTGACAGCCTGCATTACCTGAGCATGGAAGGGATGTTCAATGCCCTGGAGGGCGGTTCGGCCAGCTTCTGCGCAGCCTGTTTTAGCGGTGCTTACCCGGTGCCTGTAAATGGGTACCATCCTGACTCTAGTTGCGGATAGATTTTTTATTGAGATGACGATTGGGGGAGAAATCCATGGATAAACCGGGCTGGGATTACAAGCAGGCCGGGGTGGATATTGACGCTGCCAGCACCTCGGTGGAGATGATAAAGAAATGGGTGGGAATGACCCGGCGCCCTGAAGTGATAAATGATATCGGCGCTTTTGCAGGTTTTTTTGCCCTTGATGCGGCCAAATACCGGGAACCGGTTCTGGTATCAGGCACAGACGGGGTGGGAACCAAACTAAAAATTGCTCAGATGATGGGTATACATGATACAGTAGGAATAGATTTGGTGGCAATGTGTGTCAACGACATTCTGGTACACGGAGCTGAACCTCTGTTTTTTCTGGATTATATCGGAGTTGGGAAGCTGCAACCCCAGATGATTGAAATGCTGGTCAAAGGGGTCAGTCTGGGATGCGTTCAGGCGGGCTGTGCCCTAATAGGCGGCGAGACCGCAGAAATGCCCGGTTTCTACAGCGAAGATGAATATGACCTGGCCGGTTTCGCGGTTGGGGTGGCGGACAGACATCGCTTGATCCAGGGCAGCAGGATCGAAGACGGGGATATTCTCATCGGTTTGCCCTCATCCGGTCTTCATTCCAACGGTTTTTCCCTGGCGCGCAAAGTCCTTTTGGAGCATGCGGGTTTAAAGCTTGCCGAGCGGCCTCAGGATCTGCGGCAGACCCTGGGGGAGACCCTGTTGGCGCCTACCCGTATTTATGTGAAACCGGTTTTGGAACTGTTAAAAAAAGTGGATATACATGGCATGGCCCATATTACCGGGGGAGGGATCGTGGAAAACCTGGCGCGGGTTTTGCCTGACGGTCTGGGCGCCGCTATTAACACCAGTGCCATGGAAATACCGGCTGTATTCAGCCTGATAGCTTCTTCGGGCAGAGTGGAGAGGGATGAGATGTATCGTACCTTTAACATGGGCATCGGTTTTATTCTGGTTGTAAGTCAGACCGACGCCGACCACACCCTGGAAAGTATGCGCGAACAAGGCGAAAAGCCCCGGATCATCGGTGAGGTGAGCCGTGAAACGGGAGGGGTTCGGTTGTTATGAGACGCTTGATGGAAGCCGGAAAACTGCGCCTGGGGCTTCTGGCCTCAGGGCGGGGAAGTAATTTTGACGCCATCATGGCGGCTATTATCCGCCAGGACCTAAACGCCACTATGGCTGTGGTAATCAGCGACAGCCCCGATTCGGCCGTCTTGCAGAAGGCTTCGGTCCGCAATGTACACAACTGCTGCATCAATCCGCGCCAATTCAAAGATAAAAGCGATTATGAAAGGCATCTGGTGGAACTACTGCAATCTGAAGCGGTTAACCTGGTGGTATTAGCCGGATATATGCGTATGGTTGGCAAGGAATTTCTGAGTGCTTTTAAGAATCGGGTGGTCAATATTCATCCTGCACTGCTGCCTTCTTTTGCAGGGCTCAATGCCCAGCGTCAGGCCATAGATTACGGTGTGAAATACAGCGGCTGCACGGTGCACCTGGTCGATGAAGGCATGGATACCGGCCCGATCCTCATGCAGGCGGTGGTGCCGGTAACCCAGGACGATGATGAAAACAGCCTGGCTACCAGGATATTAGTTGAAGAACACAAGCTTTACTGGCGCTGTCTGCAGATGATCGCCGAAGGACGGGTGTGGCTGGAGGGGCGCCGCGTTTTTATACGCTGAGCCCAGAAAAAGGCCGCAGCCTAAAAGCGGGAACATAAATTACAAACATGGCGACGGTATGGGGAGCGTAAAATATTGATAACCTTAAAGGGGGCTTATTGGTGACAAAAAGGGCATTGATCAGCGTCTCTGATAAAAGCGGGTTGATTGAATTCGCTCAGGGGCTTGAAAAACTGGGTTGCGAAATTATCAGCACCGGCGGGACTTTCAAGGCTCTGCAGGATGCGGGGGTGAAGGTCGTTAAAGTGGCTGAGGTTACCGGTTTCCCGGAGATACTGGACGGGCGGGTTAAAACTCTGCATCCCAAAATACACGGCGGCATACTGGCCATGAGAAACAGCCGCCACCTGGCCGAGCTGCAGCAGAATCAGATTACACCGATAGATATCGTAGCTGTGAATCTCTATCCGTTTAAGGCTACGATAAGCAAACCCGGAGTCACCCTGGAGGAGGCCATCGAAAACATTGATATTGGCGGCCCCAGCATGGTTCGTGCCGCTGCCAAGAATTACCGCGATGTGGTGATCGTGACCAAACCTGACCTGTATCCGGTTGTATTGCAGCAATTGCAGAACGGCGGAGTGGATGAAGACACCCGCTTAAAGTTGGCCCTGGAGGCCTTTCAGCACACTGCCGGTTACGACGCTGTGATCAGCGCCTACCTGGCCAAGCTGGTGGGGAGCGATTTGGCCGACACCTACGTTTGTGCCGGCGAGAAGGTCTACGGGCTGCGCTATGGAGAAAATCCCCACCAAGAAGCGGCTTTCTACCGGGACATGCTGCCCGGCCGCTGCGGCCTCCCCGATGCGGAACAGCTCAACGGCAAAGAATTATCCTATAATAATATCATCGATACCCAGGCCGCCTGGGATTTGGTCAGAGAATTCCAACAACCGGCCTGTGTCATCATCAAACATAACAACCCATGCGGCACCGCCCTGGGCAGTAGTTTAGCCGAGGCTTATGAGCGCGCTTTTGCCGCGGATCCGGTATCGGCTTACGGGGGCATCGTTGCCTTCAACGGCCGGGTTGACCAGGAAACCGCCCAGAAGGCCGCAGCCCTCTTCATGGAGGTCATCATCGCGCCGGATTATGATCATCAGGCCCTGGAAATCTTGAAGAAAAAAACCAACCTGCGCATATTGCGTTTGGAGATAAATCCCCCTTCGTCCTGGCAGGTCAAGAGCGTGGATGGGGGCTTTATCATTCAAGAATCTGATGAGGATAATATACAGGCCAGCGACCTTAAGTTAGTGACCACGGCCCAACCCAGTCCCGAACAAATCGAGGATCTGCTTTTTGCCTGGAAGGTATGTAAGCATGTTAAATCAAATGCCATCGTCCTGGCCAAAGCAAAGCAGGCCATAGGAGTGGGGGCAGGGCAGATGAACCGGGTAGGTTCGGCTCGCATCGCCGTGGAGATGGCCGGTGACAAGGCAATGAATTCGGTCTTGGCTTCAGACGCATTTTTTCCGTTTAAAGATACGGTAGAAATCGCGGCTGCAGGCGGAGTTAAAGCTATTATCCAACCGGGCGGATCCATCCGTGATGAAGAGAGCATTGTGGAGTGCGACAAGCACGGCATCGCCATGGTTTTTACCGGGGTCAGGCATTTTAAACACTAAGACCTATTTACACCGCCGGATTTTATGGTATCCTATTAATCTATACCAGACCGCAAAGGGAAATACCCTGCACAGATTTATGTCAACTATCACGAATAGCTAATAAGGGGGGTACGTATGGGTAAGAAGATACTGGTCATCGGTCAGGGCGGTAGGGAACACGCCCTGGTATGGAAGCTGGCACAGAGCGCAGAGGTCGAAAAGATCTATGCCGCCCCGGGTAATCCAGGGATGGAGGGGCTGGCCGAGTGTGAGGATATCGAGATTGACGACCTCAGCGATATCCTGTATTTTGCCTGGAGCAAACAGATTGACCTGACCGTGGTGGGCCCGGAAGTGCCACTGATGGCGGGCATAGTGGAATTATTCCATGACCATGATCTGCAGATCTTTGGACCCACCTCTGCGGCCGCTCAATTGGAGGGCAGCAAGGTATTCGCCAAAAACCTCTTGCGCAAATACAACATCCCTACCGCCGCATATGAGGCTTTCGACAGCCTGGAACCGGCTCTGGAATATGCGCGGGGCTTCATAAGAAAAGGCCGGCGGGTAGTCCTGAAGGCTGACGGGCTGGCCGCCGGCAAAGGGGTTATCATAACATCAACCGAAGCGGAGGCTGAAGCCGCCCTGATAGGCATGATGCAAGAACACCAATTCGGGGCTGCCGGTGACAAGGTGGTTATTGAAGAATTTTTGGAAGGCGAAGAGGTCAGCTTTTTTGCCATCAGTGACGGCCAAAACTACATACCCCTCATAGCCGCCCAGGATCACAAACAGGTATATGATAATGATCAAGGCCCCAATACCGGCGGCATGGGGGCTTATGTCAACCCTCCGGTTTTTACGGAAGAACTTTGTCAAGAGGTCGTAAATAAGATCATCGAACCGGTAATCGCCGCTATGCAGGCCGAGGGCTGCCCTTATCAGGGGGTATTGTACGCCGGTTTGATGATTACCGCTGACGGACCCAAAGTTCTGGAGTTTAACTGCCGTTTTGGTGATCCTGAGACCCAGGCTATTATGCCCATGCTGGCCGGCGATCTGCTGCCTTTGCTGGAGGCCTCCGCGCAGGGAAACATCAAGGATATGGAGATAGAGTTGAAGCCGGGAAACTGTGTGTGTTTGGTATTGGCCTCAGGAGGCTATCCGGAAAGCTATCAAAAAGGATTCCCTATTGAAGGACTGGAGGAAGTAGATCAGGATACCCTGGTATTTCATGCCGGCACCGCCCAAAAGTACGGGCGGATAGTAACCAACGGGGGGCGGGTTTTGAATGTGGTCAGCAGCGGGGCCACAATCCGCGAAGCTGTGGAAAAGGTCTATAAGGAAGCGGGCAAAATCCGCTTTGATCATATGCATTACCGGCGCGACATCGGGCGTAAAGCATTATTGAAGGAGGACTAAGCCGTGGTCTGGTCCAGACAGATCGCATTACGCTGGGCCGTATTGCTAATCGGGGTGGGGATGCTGTTCTTTCTTCCCACCCGCGAGTTTCTCAAGACTACCTTTATGCTGGGTGTACCTTTTGTATTTGTTCTGGGGTACATGGTCAAGCAGCGCCGTGGTTCTCTGCCGCACCTGGCGGCCCTCTTGCTGCTGGCGGTTATCGGCTGCGGATATATTGTTATGCTGTACACCCTGCCGCAGCGCATAGAAGTGCGCCGTATCGTAATAGAGGGCAGCGACCTGCAAGGCCAGGGACGGTATGAGGAAGCTATACAGCGCTACCGGGATTTGGAGGCCCTGGGCCGAACCCAGGATATGAATAAACGTATCGCCCAGGCCGAGAAAGAGGCCCATGCCGCCCAGACGCTGTCGCAGGCAGAGCAGCTCAACCAGGCCGGACAGCGCCAACAGGCCCTGGAGTTATTAAACAGTATCCCTGAAGGCACCAAGGCTGCGGCCCAGGCTGAAAAGCTAAAAAAAGAATGGGGAGGCTAGCCCGTAGTGATCACCCTGGAAGACGTCAAAAACAATCAGGCCGTACAGCGTTATATGCTGGTGGGCAATGATTATATCGGCGCCATCGGCGCCATTGAACATAGTGTCAATCATGCCGAGTTGGTTTCTCAACTGAGTCATGATATTCTGACCAAACTGGGTTTTCCGCAGCGCCAGGCGGAATTGGCGGCAATTGCCGGTTATCTGCATGATATAGGCAATCTTATCAATCGATATGGACATGGCATGTCGGGGGCTTTGATGGCCTTTCGCATTCTCCTGGATATGGGCATGGACCCTGAAGAGATCGCCATCATCATGGGAGCCATCGGCAATCATGAAGAACACGCCGGAGGCAGGAGCGTAAACAATATCGCCGCAGCATTGATTCTGGCTGACAAGTCCGACGTAAAACGCTCCCGGGTGAGAAAACGCGACTTTGCCGCTTTCACACCCCGGGACCGGGTCAATTACGCGGTTACCGACTCACATCTCGAAGTTGATGCGCAAAAAAAGATTATCAGTCTGAAAATAAGCATCGACATCGAAGTTACATCAGTAATGGAGTACTTCGAGATCTTTCTGACCAAAATGTTAATGAGCAGAAGGGCGGCGGAATATCTGGGATGTGAGTTTGAGCTGATGATAAATGACGCCAAATTATTATAGATAAAACAGGATATTGCATATACATCCGCAACACGAGGAGACAGCTATGAAAAACAGAGACGTTCCCAAGGGTTTGCGTGACATGCTGCCCGACGAGGTCAAGGTAAAAAGAAATATTGAAAAGAAAGCGGCCCGCTTATTTAGCAGTTACGGCTATCAAGAGGTTATCACTCCCACCTTTGAATTCCTGGAGGTGATTGAAAGCGGCGCCGGTAAAAATATACGCGGGGAATTGTTCCTTTTCATGGATCGCGAAGGGGGCATTCTCTCACTTCGGCCTGAGGTGACGGGTTCTATCGCCAGACTGGCCTCAACCCATCTTCGGGAAGTGCAGCTGCCCCAGCGCCTGTTTTATATCAGCAATGTATTTCGCCACGTGCAGCCCCACCTGGCCCAGTACCGCGAGTACTGGCAGGCCGGGCTTGAACTGTTAGGGGCGCCCGGACCCTGGGCGGACGCCGAGATCATCAATATCGCGGTCCGCCTCTTGCGCGACCTGGGTCTGACCCGGTTTAAAATCAGTATAAACCAGATAGGGATTTTTAATGCCTTGCTGGATGATAAAGCCTTATCAAGCGCAGAGCGCGAACAGATCCGTACCCTGGTAGAGAGCAAAGACCTGGTGGAGCTGAACCGGATCCTGGAAAATATGCGGGTAGAGGACGGATTGAAAGAGGCCATCGCCAGCCTGCCTGTTCTTCATGGCGGGCTGGAGGTCATAAAACGCATTCCCTATATAGAACGGAACCGGGCGGCTTCAGCTGCGGTTCAAGAATTGCTGCAGGTCTATGATGCCCTGGGACACTACGGGGTGCTGGATGATATTGTGATCGATCTCGGTGTGCTGCGCCGCCTGGACTATTATACCGGATTGGTTTTTGAGGGTTATTCTCCGGATTTAGGCTATGGTCTCCTGGGAGGGGGCCGCTATGACCGTTTATTGGAGCAATTCGGCTTTTCCTGCCCGGCTACCGGTTTTGCGGTGGGAATTGACCGTTTGGCCCTGGTCTTGAAATGCCGTGAGCCGGAGCCCCATCATTATCTGGTGGGTGGAACTGATCCGGGGCAGGTCTTGAAACGTTGCGGAGAACTGCGCCAGGCCGGGTTTGTGGTTGAGATGGATGTACTGGGGCGCAGCCGGGAAACCCTCCGCGAGGTGGTCGAGTCCAGGGAAAACTGGAGCCTGGAGTACCTCCATGACCAGGACTGTTTAGAAGTGACATCAGGACGGGGGGATTAACTTGGAACAGCAGTACCTAACGATTGCTTTATCAAAGGGCACTTTGTTGAAACCTACGGTGGCCCTTTTTGGAAAAGCCGGGCTGCCCGCCGAGGGTGTAAACGAAGACAGCCGCAGCATGGTGTTCGACTTTGAAGAGCCCATGATCAGATATATTATGTGCCGTCCCACCGATGTGCCCACTTATGTGGAACAAGGGGCTGCGGACCTTGGTATCGTGGGAAAAGACGTAATCGTGGAGCAGGGTAAAGATATTTTCGAGATGGTTGATCTGCAGTACGGTTACTGCCGCTTTGTGGTGGCGGTGCCGGAAGCCATGCGCTCGGCCAAACTCGCCGACCTCAATTACAAACGGGTAGCCACCAAATTCCCGGTGACAGCGGAACGGTTTTTCCGCCAGCAGGGGCTGCAGGTAGAGATTATTGAATTGCACGGCAACATAGAACTGGCCCCTCTGATGGGGCTCTCGGATATGATCGTGGACATCGTTTCCACGGGCCGCACCCTGCGTGAGAACAACCTAATTGAACTGGTAAAGATAATGGATTCAACTACCCGTTTAATCTGCAACCGGGTCAGTTATCGCACCAAATATGAGCTGATTCAACCCTTGATTGATAAACTGCAAACCCTGGTGAAAGGTGGTAATAATTAATGAAAATTAAACGGATCACAGCGCAAGACGAAACCCTGCGGCAATTTTTGGCAGCCGGCGAAGAAAGTCTGCAGGGTTACGAAGAACAGGTCAGGGCCATTGCAGAGCAGATCAAGGCTCGGGGGGATCAGGCCGTATTAGAGTATACTTGCCGCTTCGACGGCCCGGTAGACGAGTCCAATATGCTGGTCAGTGAAGATGAATTCGATGAGGCCTATGATCTGGTAGATGATGAATATCTTAATGCGATCCGCAATGCCATCGATAATATCACCGCCTTCCACAATCGCCAGTTGAAGAACTCCTGGATGGAACCGGATGAACGCGGCAATATTTTGGGACAATTGCACCGCCCTCTGCAGCGGGTTGGTATATATGTTCCAGGCGGAACCGCCGCCTACCCTTCCTCGGTGTTAATGAACGCCATTCCGGCCCAGGTGGCCGGTGTGCCCCAAATTGCCATGGTCAGTCCTCCGGACAGCAAGGGGAAAATGAACCCCTATACCCTGGTGGCGGCCTATGAGCTGGGTCTGGAAGAAGTCTACAAAATGGGGGGCGCTCAGGCTATTTTCGCTCTGGCCTGGGGAACCGGGAAGGTGCCCAAGGTCGATCTCATCAGCGGCCCCGGCAACATCTATGTAACCCTGGCCAAGAAGATGGTCTATGGGGATGTAAATATAGACATGCTGGCCGGACCCAGTGAGATTCTCATCATAGCTGACCAGCAGGCCGACCCGGCCTATGTGGCCGCCGACCTCATGTCGCAAGCCGAGCATGATGTTCTGGCTCGCAGCATTCTGGTCACACCGGATGCCGCCCTGCTGGATAAAGTGGAATCAGAGTTGGAGCGGCAGGTGATGAAACTGTCGCGGCGTGACATGATACTGGAGGCGCTGGAGAGAAACGGGGCGTTTATCATCACCCACGATATCCAGGAAGCCTGTGAAGTCGCCAATCTCATCGCTCCCGAGCATCTGGAATTGATGGTTGAGGCTCCTTTTGATCTGATCAGCCTGATACATCATGCGGGAGCAATATTTATGGGCAAGTATACCCCGGAGCCGGTAGGCGATTATTTTGCCGGGCCCAACCACATACTGCCCACCGGAGGTACAGCGCGCTTTTACTCCCCGGTGACAGTCGATACATTTACCAAGACTTCCAGCTTGATATACTACTCCCGCCAGGGTATCCAAGAAGATGCCGACCACATTATTAAACTGGCCACAGTTGAGGGACTGACGGCACATGCCAATTCGGTAAGGGTGAGGAAAGGTAGTGATTGATTATGGAAACTGTCAGGTCGGCCGAAGTGTTGAGAAAAACCAGCGAAACCGAGATTTTGCTGCAATTGGAGCTGGATGGAACCGGCAAGCATCAGGTGGATACAGAAATTCCCTTTTTCAGCCATATGCTGACCCTTTTTGCAGCCCACAGCCTGTGCGACCTGAAGGTGGCAGCCCGTGGCGATCTGGAAGTGGACGATCATCACTCGGTGGAGGATATAGGAATTTGTCTGGGGCAGGCCATCGCCCAGGCTATCGGCGCCAAACAGGGCATCAACCGTTACGGGGAAGCGACCGTGCCTATGGATGAAGCCCTGGTGAGGGTGGTTCTGGATCTTTCGGGGCGGGCCTGCCTGGTCTATGATGTAAGCCTGAACCGGTCCCAGATTGGACCTTTTGCCACTGAAAACGTGGCCGAGTTCTTTCGCGCGGTAGCCAACCACGCCGGCATGAATATACATATTGACCTTATCCGCGGGTCCAACAGCCATCATATAATCGAAGCGGTTTTCAAGGCTTTTGCCCGTGCATTTAAAGCCGCTATAACCCGCGAACCCCGAATAGAAGGGGTCTGGTCTACTAAAGGCAAACTGTAATAATCGGCGTATATTCTACAGGGGATGAGACTTTGATAACGATAATCGATTACGGCATGGGCAATCTGGGCAGTGTGCAGAATGCCCTGCACAAGTTGGGCTACAACTCGGAAATCAGCAGCGAACCCGGCAAGGTGATGGGGGCTTCCAAAGTGATCCTGCCCGGTGTAGGGGCTTTTGAGGATGCCATGGCAAACCTCACCGGCAAAGGGCTGGCTGATGCGCTCAAAGAGGTGGCAGCCCGGGAGGTGCCATTGCTGGGCATCTGTTTGGGGATGCAGCTGTTTTGCGAAGTAAGCGAAGAAAATGGGGTGCATCAGGGTTTGAACCTGGTTCCCGGGCGGGTTACGCGCTTTCAATTGCCCTCCAGTTACAAGGTGCCGCATATGGGGTGGAATCAAGTCGAACCGGTTGCTGACAGCAGGTTGTTTGCGGGTATCGACGCCGATAGCCATTTCTATTTTGTGCACTCTTACCATGTTAATCCCGGGGAGCCCAAATGGGTGGGAGCCTACTGTCAGTACGGCTACGATTTTGTATGCGCCCTGGAGCACCATAACCTGTTCGCAACCCAGTTTCATCCCGAGAAATCCGGGGAATTGGGCTTGAGACTTTTACATAATTTCGCCCGGCTGTAGCGGTAATAAACAACCCCGGCCGGAGGTCTTCTTATTGCGGATTAAGGGAAGGCCGGCAGGGCTGTTCAGATATAATAATGACTGGCAGCGGAGGTTTAGAGTGATGATGATATATCCGGCCATCGACTTGAAAGATGGCCACTGTGTTCGCTTGGTTGAGGGGCGAGCCGATCAAAAAACAGTTTATTCCAGCGACCCCGGGCAGGTAGCCCGGGATTTTCAGGCGGCTGGAGCAGGCTATCTGCATATAGTCGACCTGGATGGGGCTTTTGAAGGCCTGCCTAAGAACCGGGCTGCCATCCGGGCTGTTGCTGCAGGGGTTGAAATCCCTTTTCAGGTGGGCGGCGGCCTGCGCGGCATAAAGGATGTGGAGCAGACCCTGAGTCTGGGGGCAGCGCGGGTTATTATTGGAACCAGGGCTGTGACCAGTCCCGATTTCGTTAAGGAATTATTGGATAGGTTCGGTCCGGAACGCATCGTCCTGGGAATAGACGCCCGGGATGGCAAGGTGGCGGTGCAGGGCTGGGTTCAAGTCTCTGATCTCGATGCGGTGGAATTCGGTCAAAGCATGCATGCCCTGGGTATTCGCACTGCGGTCTATACCGACATCAGCCGGGACGGAAAGCTTAACGGCCCTAATGTAGAGGCCATCAGAATCATGCTGGAACAGACCGGGCTGCGTATCATCGCTTCCGGGGGCGTTTCCAGTCTGGAAAATATCAAGGCCCTGCAGGCCCTGACCCCTTGGGGAATGGATGGCGCCATAGTAGGCAAGGCTTTATATGACGGCAAACTGGATCTGGGCCAGGCGCTGGCTCTGGCCAGGGCAGGCGCTTAGAGGGGGATTGGAGATGCTGGCAAAAAGGATTATCCCCTGTCTTGATGTTCACCAGGGCAGGGTGGTTAAAGGCATAAACTTCGTTGACCTGCGGGATGCCGGTGATCCGGTCAAGTTAGCCGCCTTCTATGATAAGGAAGGCGCCGATGAACTGGTTTTCCTGGACATCAGTGCTTCCCATGAACAGCGCAAAACCATGATTGAAGTGGTCAGGAATACCGCCCGGGAGGTGTTTATCCCCTTTGCCGTGGGCGGCGGCATCAGCAGTATCGATGATATACGCAGCCTGCTGACGGCCGGAGCTGATAAGGTGTCGATCAATTCGGCCGCAGTACGCGATCCGGGTCTGATTTCAGATGGGGCGCGGCGTTTTGGCAGCCAGTGCATAGTGGTGGCCATCGATGCCCGCCGCCGCAGCGAGGCGGAAGGCTGGGAGGTCTTCATCAACGGCGGTAAAATACCGACCGGGATGGATGCGCTGCAATGGGCCAGACAGGTTGAAGCCCTTGGCGCTGGAGAGATCCTCCTGACCAGCATGGATAAAGACGGCACCAAGGACGGTTATGACCTGGAATTGACAGCCGCCATCAGCGACCATGCCGGGATACCGGTCATCGCTTCGGGGGGCGCCGGCAATCTGGAGCACCTTTACGAGGCCGTGCATGACGGACACGCCGATGCGGTGTTATGCGCTTCCATTTTTCACTATCGTGAATATACCATAAGAGAGGCCAAACAATTCTTGAGGGACAAAGGAGTTGCAGTACGAAATGATTGAGCAGATCAACTTTGAAAAACAAGGCGGCCTGGTGCCGGCCGTGATTCAGGACGCCACAACCGGTCAGGTGTTAATGGTGGCCTATATGAACGAAACCGCCCTGCAGAAGACCTTGGATACGGGAAAAACCTGGTTCTTCTCCCGCAGCCGGCAGCGTTTATGGATGAAGGGCGAGACTTCCGGCCATGTACAGGAGGTCGAAGAAATCCTCTTTGACTGCGATCAGGATTGCCTGTTGATAACAGTCCGTCAGATCGGCGCGGCTTGCCATACCGGGCATTATAGCTGCTTCTACCGCAATATTGAGGGAGAAGAAGTGTTATCCCAGGTTTTTAATGTGGAGGAATGGTTTCGCCCTGGTTTGGAAGGCCCCGGAGTGCTTTTTGAATTAATTGACGTGATTCGCGAACGGCAGCTTACCATGCCGGAAAACTCCTATACCAGCTATCTGTTCAGTAAAGGTCTGGATAAAATCCTCAAAAAGATCGGCGAGGAAAGCGCCGAGGTCATCATCGCCGCCAAAAACCGGGAAAAAACCGAAGTAGTATACGAAGCCGCAGATTTAATATACCATCTCCTGGTCCTGCTGGTGGAGCAGGGAGTAGAATTGAGCGACGTTTTTGCCGAACTGAGGTCACGGCGTTAACCAGTCTGTTTGGCTCTATCCGGTTTAGGCTGGTTTTTTTTGTGTGGATAAATCTTTACTTTTCTAATGCTGTTATCCAGCATTTCTACAACTTCCAGACTTACGTTCTCCAACCCGATGCAGTCGCCTACCTGTGGGTAGCGGCCCAGGCGTTCCAGTATGAAGCCGGCCAGGGTATTGTAGGATTCATCATCGGTCACCCCGAGGTGAAATCTACCAGCGGCATCATCGATATGCATACGCCCGCTGACCAGGTAGGTGCCGTCGGCCTGCTTGACCACCTCAGGCTCTTCAGCATCGAACTCATCCTGAATATCCCCCACCAGAACCTCCAGAACATTATCCATGGTCACGATACCAGAGGTGCCTCCATATTCGTCAATCACCGCGGCGAGATGCTGGTGATTTTTCTGGAAGTCAGTCAGCAAGCGATCCAGGGGCATAAATTCCGGAACATACATGATCGGCCGGGATATATCCTGAATGCTGGCTGTGTCCGGATCCATATAGAGCAGGTCCTTGATGTGGACCAGACCGACCACCCGGTCGGGACTGCCTTCGCAAAGGGGATAACGGGTATGCTGAGTCTGCCGTGCTATCTCAATATTCTCTTTCAACTCCAGGCGGGTGTCCAGAAATACCACTTCAGTCCGGGGTACCATGATTTCCTCAGCAGTAGTCTCCTCAAACAGAAATACATTCTGTAAAAGCTCCTGTTCATTCTCGTTGATCTGCCCGCCTCTGAAACTCTCGGCGATGATCATGCGCAATTCTTCACCGCTGTGGGTCATTTCGGCCTCGCTGCTCAACTGAATACCCATCAGGCGCAAGGTCTGGTTGGCGGTTCCATTGAGCAGCAACACCGCCGGGTAGAAAAGGGTGTAAAACACCCGCATCGGTAAAGCCAGCCATAAAGAAAGGGACTCGGCCCTTTGTATCGCCAGTGATTTGGGGGCCAATTCCCCGAACACCACATGTAAAAAGGTTATAAATCCGAAAGAGACCACAAAACTGATCGTGTGAGCCAGAGCCGGTGAAATAAGCCCCCATTTATATAATACCGGGGTCAGCAGGGCGGCCACCGCCGGTTCTCCCAACCAGCCCAAACCCAGACTGGCCAGAGTGATTCCCAGCTGGCTGACTGACAGATAAGCATCCAGTTTGTCGATACAATCCTTGGCCAGCCTGGCCTGGCGGTTGCCCTCCTCAGCCAGCTGAGCCAGCCTGGTGGGACGCACTTTGACAAAGGCAAACTCGGCAGCCACAAAAATACCGTTGAGAACAACCAGCAACAGAGCCAGTGCAATTTTCAGAATAGCGTAAATCATTGCAGTGTCTATCAAATAATAATACCTCGCTTTTAAGCCTCATATTTAATATGTGCCTTCAATAAGGACCTCATGCCCATCGTCCGGCCTGTTTAAAGCAAATCATCGCTTCTTTAATTGGAAACAGATGACTTAATACCATTATAAAGGATAAAACCTCCAATTAATCCATTATTGGCACCAATAACTAAAACAAAGAATATTTTATTAAAGAAGATGGATAGCTGGTAATTATGAAAGGTGGTGGCAGAACGTGCCGGGTGAGTCATTAGCAGAATACGGTATCGCCTTTTTCGCAGTGGCGGGCTTGGTTTATCTGTTTGCCCAGATGATCGGTTTGTGGGTTCAGAGAGGAGAAAAGGCCGATATGGCCAAAACGGTCGTCGCGATAACAGAGGTGATCGAAAATAATACCGAGGCCTTAAACCGACTGGAGAATATGATCGGAGTAACTTTGACCCGGCAGGAAGCCAAGTTGGATGAGTTGGTGGCCTACGCGCGACGGGAGAAACGGTTATGAACAATAACGGAGCAGAACCCGGGTTAAACGATAAAGTCTGCGTTCCCAGCTTCTATTCACGAGCAGATGAATTCAGTTTTAAGGATCTCCTGGCGATATTTTTCTCCAGTGGATTTTTCTATATCTGTTATCAGGCTCTGGGCGACCCCCAGGCATTGGAACTGGTAAAAGCAGTCGGTTATCTGATGGCAGTAATCCTGGGTGGATATTTTGGCCAGGAAATAACCAGTACACTGGTAAAGGAAAAGCTCATGGCGCAGCGTAAGGCAGTATCTTCGCCAAAGAACGATACAAGGCCATAGGGCTACCTTTAGCTGTTTTTTAAACGGACTTATTATAAGGAGGGAGTAAAATGGACACAGCTTTAATTAATCTGGCCTATAGTTTTCTATCCCTGGTGATACCGGTGATAGCTGTTATGGTGGTGGAGCTCATTAGAAGGTATCTGGGGCTGCAGAAAATGGCTCAGGTTAACGAAGCTATCACCAATAAGAAAGCATTGGCTTTAATAGCGGTCCGTTTTGCAGAACAGACTTACCAGGATCTGCATGGAGAAGAAAAGTTTAATAAAGCGGCGTCATGGTTGGCCGAACAAGTAGACCAGTACGGGTTCAACGTTAGTGAAACCGAAATAAAAGGCCTCATTGAAGCGGCCTTGCGCCAGTTGAAGGACGAATTTGCCTCTGAATGGCATAAACAGCTGCAGTAAGGGATCACCTATTAAGAAAAAGAAAGCATTCACAACGTACTTGTTTTATTGACTTTGATCCGATTACTACATTATTATAAAATTACCAGGAAGTTGTAGCCTGGAACACCCTGGAAGTTCTGATGGCACTGAGAAAATAGGCCCGGATAAAATCTCCACACAGAGGTCGCAATGTAGTTTTTGGAAAGGCAAGTGCCGATAGATAACTGCAATGTAGGCGAGGTGTAACCGGTTTAGACCGGGAGATACTATGAATGTGTGGGAGGATCGGGTAAACCTCATCGAGGTAAACAGTATGCTTGACTGACATTGCTGTCAAGAGCACTGTTAGCAATCAGAAGCAGGCCGCAGTTGTTGCCAGACAATGCGTATCCTGGGACCGGGGTGACAAAACAAAGGAGGATCACCTCTCTTGTACAACTACACAACGTAGGAAGGCCGGCGGGCACGAGAGTGCATATGCTGGCCTTTCTATTGCCTGTTATGCCGATCGGGTTATGTGTATCAGAATAAGTTATCTCATTCGGACAGCAACAACCCGGAAGCTTATTTTATTCAGTTCTGTGAAGATGATCGCTCAGGGCTCGGCACAGTGCGGGGCCCGAACATTACATGCAGCTATAAACAGTCAAAGCGGACGGCTTGAGGGGAGCCGCCCGCTTTAACTGTTTATAGCAAAATGAAGGGTTATGGTGCTCTATGTCCGGGAACGCTCAAGTTGTTAGCGAAAGTAATTTCCCTCTGTTTGATGGGACGCAACATGCTAAGAGCCTCATGCAGAGGAGAGTAGCGCAGTAAGGCGGTAGCCAGTTCAATTGTGCCTAATACCCCGCACATGGTTCCTGCCCATCCGGTTACAATTTGACTGCCGGACAGAAAGTATAGGATTAAGCAAGCCGCATAGCGCATGATTACTTCTTTCCGATTTAACATAACGTGGTTCACCCGCTTTCTTATTCAGGTCGAAACTAAAAGAAACATAATCTTTATGCAAACTGGCGCGTGACATCTGCCA
>NZ_DIPG01000058.1:30072-30655 GCF_002426325.1 Syntrophomonas sp. UBA5494
ACCCCGTTAACACAAGCTTCCAGATTTCCGGAAGGGGTTTTGCCTTTAATCGCCGACATTAATACAGCGTGGATGTGCTTTTCGAAATTGATCATTATCCTGTTAAAAAACGGCATAATCATGCGGGTTTCCTGCTCTGGCACAGGATCCTCAATAATCGGTCCGCCATTATCATAAAAATAGATCAGTAATTGATTAAGGTTGGCCAGTCTCAGCACATCAACCTGGCGCTTGCCTTCAAGCTGTTTCTCAGCTAGATCTTTACAAAGATCCTTGTCCGGCCACTGATTTAAACTAGCCAATTCGAGGTATCTGGATTCAATGTAATGCTGCAGTGTAGTGCCTAATGAATAAACATCGTTAACATTTCGGGGGCATTGGCCTATCTTGCCCAGTGTGCCGAAGACTTTGACATCAAGGCCCGGCTCCTTTTTAACCGCTACCTGTTTCGGCTTGTCAGCTGTTTTCGCGGCTGCTTGTTCCATGGCTTTCACTGATCTCCCTCCTTTCAGGTTTATTCCTGCCTGGTATGTCCAATTTCGTTGCGACATCACATCATGACGAGTTAGAATTCCGGGTTACT
>NZ_DIPG01000135.1:0-9238 GCF_002426325.1 Syntrophomonas sp. UBA5494
TTCCCGGTAATCTTTAAGTTCGTCTAGGAAATACTAAGGGCCGGGTCGAGACCACTGAAAAAGTAGTCTTTTAAACCGCCATTGCGTACTTTCTAGTCCAATCTGATCGGTTAATCAATAATCGGCGCTGCAGCAACTGTCCAAAATAAGTATTCAGGTCTTGTAACGCGGTGTAACGAGGTCACCCCTTCGCAGCATAAGTCACCGCTCCGAACCCTTCCGGGCATCGCGGTGCAGGAATTCAATGCCGTTCTGGATCATGTCTTCAGCCACCTCGGCCAGCTCCTGGGGGGATGCCTCCATGCCGCCGTCGAGCCAGGCCTGTATCAGCCCGATGCAGCCGGCTATGGTGTAGGAGGCGAAGTATCGATAGCGCTGGGCGTCGTTTTCCGGCCAAGTTTTCATCAGCGAGTACAGGCACCTCTCTTCCACCAGCTTCTTCAGCTTCTCCACAAAAGCCATATCGCCATAGGGCCCCAACAGCATTTTGCAGAAGGTGTGGTTGTCGGCGATATACTGCAGCATATCTTGGATATAAGGCTTGGGGGTATCGGTCATAGCCAGGGGAAAGCGCTGCGTTATTTCCTCCAGCTCCTCAAGCATCTCCGCTTCGATTTGTGACAGCATGTCATGAATATCCCGATAGTGCAGATAAAAAGTGCCCCGGTTGATATCCGCCAGGTTGACCAGCTCCTGTACGGTGATGTTGTTGCGTTTTTTTTCCAGCAACAGGGTGGCCAGGCTCTCCTTGAGGATTCTTTTGGTCTTGCGGATGCGCCGGTCAACTGGTTTTTTTTGACGGCTACTCATTAAATCTCTGCCTCCGTTTCAATTAATGAATACTCCGGCGGGATTTGTTCAGTAATGGACAAAAGCCCTTTTTATTGGTCATTGCACAATCTTGTAATAAAACTATAATATAATTTGAGACTATAATCAACAGATGTATTTTAATAACTAACTGTTCATTAAAATACTATATGTCAATTATAACAGCGGGCGGTGATCAGATGTTGAGGAAAGGGGAGCGGCGACAGGATGATTCTCCCCGGGGCGGCGATTTCAGAGGGCATGCCATTGTGGATTTTATTTTGCACCGCAGTAAACTGATAGAAAAGATTTTTGCGGTGATTTTCATCATCAGCGCCATCTGCATACCTTTTGTGGGCGTCAATTATGATATGAGCAAATATCTGCCTCGGGATATGTCTTCCAAAGTGGGCATCGCCCTGATGGAAGAGGAATTTGGTTATCCGGGCACGGCCCGAGTCATGATCAGTGACGTCTCCATCTATGAAGCCAAGACCTATAAAGACCGCATCGCCGGCATCAGCGGAGTAGACAGCGTGATTTGGGCGGATTCGATGACTGACATCAACCAATCCAACCTGTTTATACCCTACGAAGAGATCGAGGATTATTATAAAGACGGTTATGCGGTGATGGATATAACCTTCACCGGCAATGACTCCGCCCGCAGCACCCGGGAGGCCATCAAGGCCATAGAAAACATGTTGGGGGATAAAGGATATTTCAGCGGGCCGGCGGTGCAGGACAAATTTTTAAACGATGTGCTGGCCAAAGAGATGGTGCTCATATTGATCTTCGGCATCCTGCTGATTTTAGCCATTCTCACCCTGGGCACCCATTCCTGGTTTGAACCCGTCGTTTTTTTGACCGTTATCCTCATATCCATCGTGATCAACCTGGGCAGCAACATCATACTGGGCGAAATCTCCTCCATAACCCTGAGTATAGCCGCGGTCCTGCAACTGGCCGTGGCCATGGATTACACCATCATCCTGCTGGATAATTTCACCAAGGAGAGGAAGCGCCAAATCCATGTGGAAGAGGCTTTAACCAATGCCATCAGGAAGAGCATCATTCCCATCGCCTCGGCAGGCATTGCAGCCATCGTGGGGTTTTCCGCCCTGGTCTTGATGCGCTACTCTATCGGCCAGGATATCGGACTGGTGCTGGCCAAAGGGATCGCCATCAGCCTGGTGACCGTTATGCTGCTCACCCCGGCCTTTGTATTGCGATGGTATAAACTTATTGAGAAAACCGAGCATAAGCCGCTGGTTCCCGCCTTCGACCGGGTGGCCGATAAGATCCACCAGTATCGCTTTGTCATCCTGATAGTATTGTTGCTCTTGGCAGTTCCATCCTATGTGGGTAAAAGCATGAACGATTTCAGTTTTGGCAACCAGGCCATGGGCCTGACCCCCGGAACACAGATTTATGCAGATGATCAGAAGATAAGTTCTGTATTCGGCCGCCATAATTTAGTCATGGCTCTGGTTCCCAACAGCTCCATGGTTACTGAAGCCAAGCTCTCCGAAGAGCTGGAGGCCCTGCCTTATGTGAAATACGTGACCTCCCTGGCCAACTCCCTGCCGGACGGGGTCACTCCGGATATTCTGCCCGACAGCGTAACCAGCCAGCTGCATTCTGAAGATTATGCCCGCATACTAATACCCATCAAAACCGGTGCAGAGAGTGAACTGGCCATCAACAGCGTCAAAGAGATTACCGAGCTAGTAAAACAATACTATCCAAACAACTCTCATGTAATTGGCGCTACTCCCTCGACAATGGATATTAAAGCGGTAATCGTGGAAGATTGGCATAGCATTGATAAGCTGTCCCTACTGGGAGTGGCCCTGGCCATCATGCTGACCTTCCGTTCCCTGGCCCTGCCCATCGTACTGATGATCCCCATCGAAATGGCAATTTTCATAAATATGACGGTTCCCTACTTGATGGGCGACCGCATCATGTTTATGGGCTACATGATCGTCAGCTGCCTGCAGTTAGGGGCTACGATCGATTATTCCATCGTGATGACCTATCATTACCTGGCGCAGCGTAAAGCCCATGGCAGAGTAGAGGCCTCCAAGCAGGCTTCCGCGGCCAGCATGCTTCCTATCCTGACCTCAGGGCTGATCTTGTCGGTGGCTGGTTACGGGATCACCTTTTTGTCCAGTGTATCGGCAATTGCCGACCTGGGCCACTTGGTAGGCAGAGGAGCTTTGCTGAGTATGTTCATGGTCATCGCCCTGTTGCCCAATCTGTTTGCCTGGACCGACCGGCTGATTATCTTTGGCGACAGCCAGGTGATGCCGATAAGTAAGTTGTTTAAACGAAAAAAATATAAGAAAACCGAATTTGAAGCAGGGGAGGAAGAAAATCATGAAAACGCATACTAGAATGAGGGTCTGCAAGGGATTAGCAAGAAAAATAAGCGCCGCAGCACTGGCGGCGGTATTGAGCATAACTTTCATACTGCCCGGCCCTGCTGTCTATGGGGCCGCCCCTACGGTCACTACCGATGAAACGATATATATCAACCTGGATTATTATGGCGGCATCGAGGCTGTGAGTGTGGTCAAGAGCTGCAGTCTTAATGGAATAAGCCAGTTCCAAGACTATGGGGTCTATGAAACGGTGACCAATATGTCTGGTTACGATGCTCCGGTGGTCAACGCCGACGGGGTGTATTGGGATCTGGGCCAAACCTCCAATCAACAGCGCTTTTATTACAGCTGTAAGGTAAAAAACGATGCCGTCACACTACCCTGGACTATGGATGTGGATTACAAACTGAACGGGGTGCCGTGTGAGGCCGGGAATTTAGCCGGCGCCGCCGGTCTGGTGGAGATCAATGTTCATGTCAAACCCAATGAGCAGGCCAGGGATTATTACAAAAACAATATGCTGCTGCAGGTGGCAGCCTATATAAACACCGAGGAAGCTTATAGTGTAGATGCTCCCGGCGCCCAGCTCCAGTCTCTGGGGACCTACAAGGTAGTGCTATTTGCCGCCCTGCCCGGGGAAGAGGACACCTTCACCATCCGCATCGGCACTGACTGCTTTGAAACCCGGGGTATTACCATGATGATGATTCCGGGAACACTGAGGCAGATGGAAGATATCAAGGAGATCAAGGAAGCCAAGGATACCATCTACGATTCGGCCGATGCCATATACAAAAGCATGAATGAGCTGATGTATACTGTGGAGAGCATGAATGCCGGGCTCAATGATTTGAAACGCGGCGCAATTGAAGCGGAAGAGGCTCGCCAGACTTTGAGCGCCGGCAAAGACCAGATGTACGCCTACGGGGAAACAGCCTTGGAAGATATGGCCAATGCCAATATACAGCTCAAGAAGATGATCCCCTATTATAAAACCGGGCGTAAAATGACCCGGGATCTTGGCGACGACATCGGCGGTCTGGTGGATGCCATAAAGGAAATGGAGGGGCCCCTGGAGGATATGAACGGTTCACTGCGCAATGCGGTGGGTGATCTGGAAGACTTGCAAGGTATGATCTACCTGCTCAATACCCAGATCGAATCCGCTCTCAACGAATTGGGCCAGGTGGCGCAGGCGGGATTGGCCACGCCCTATGAAGCCATCCAGCTCAAGGGCCATGCAGAAATAGCCGCTACCATAGGTGAGTATTCCGGCCATATAGATTCGCTGTTGGGGGAGACTGCGGCTATGGCCGACACCAGCGCGGAAATCATGGACATCACCCAGGATCTGATCGATGAAACCGTGGATTTGGATGGTACCCTGGATGGATACCAGGACGATATCCTTGATCTGCTGGACGACTGTCAGATTCTCACCGAACTCATGAACAGCAGTATTGATAGTACATTTAACTTCTTGACTTATTCCAAAGGACTGTTACAGGTGAGCGGGGATCAAATGGACGGAGCGGCCGCCTCATCTTTGAAGGGACTGACCGATGTGCTGGACAAAAGCATATTGGGGCTATCCACCGTGACTTCCATGCGTGCTGCCAATGACACCATCAAAAAAACCATTGATAATGAATTCGATAAAATTGAAGAGGAAAATAATTTCTTAAATCTGGATGCTAAAGCCGAACTGATTTCATTTACTTCGGACAAAAATCCGCCCCCCACCAGTATTCAAATCGTACTGCGCACCGCAGAGATAAGTCTGGATGACGGGGGCGACAATAGTTGGGACCTGGAAATCCCCAAACAGGATATCGGGTTTATGGCCCGGCTCAAAAACCTGTTCAATAAAATTTTGCAGTTATGGCCCTCCAGAAATCATAGTAATAGTTAAGCGGAAGCCGTAGAAATCTCCATGGTGCCGGCTAGACTTGCGGAGCTGCTTCTCTTTGCACCCAATCCAATACCGGTGTCAGGGAGCCGCCGCCGGGAAGAAATATGGCTTTAACACCCTGGCTGTACAGATATTCAAAATCCCCAGGGGGGATCGACCCTCCGCCAAAAATAAAGATTTTGGTATTCCCGGCGCCATTTTCTTTAAGACCCTTGGCTATTGCCGTCAGGAAGTGGCGATGCGCGCCTGACGAGCAGCTTAACCCCAATAAATTAATGTTCTTCCCGATGGCCATATCCACAATTTCCGCCACGGTTTGCCGGCGGCAACTATACAATACTTCAAAGCCCGCTTCGCGCAGCAGCCTTACCAGCAGTTTGGCGCCCTGGGGATGCGTATCGAGTCCTGGCTGGGTGATCATTATTTTCATACCTTTAGAGGACATGATTTTTTCCTCCTCCCTAATATATTCCGGGATCCCGGTATTCGCCAAAAACCTCCCGGTAAACATCGCATATTTCCTGGATGCTGCTGTAGGCCTTGACCGCTTCAATGCAGTAAGGCATCACATTTTCTCCCTTTTTACAGGCCTGGGCGAGATCTTCCAGGCACTGGCGCACCTGTCTGTTGTCGCGTGTTCTGCGGACGCTGTTCAGGCGTTGGATTTGCTCGGCTTCAACACGGTCGTCTATTTCCAGGAAAGGAATATCGATTTTTTCTTGGGAATAATATTTGTTTACTCCAATCATGATTTTGTCCCCGGCGTCGATTTGGCGCTGGAATTTGTACGCGGCGTCCGAAATCTCCAACTGGGGAAATCCTTTCTCAATGGCTGCCACCATGCCGCCCATTTCATCAATTTTTTCAATATACTCCCAGGCCTGTTCTTCCATTTTATTGGTTAAAGCCTCTACGCAATAGGAACCGGCCAGGGGGTCGATGCTGTTGGCCACCCCGGTTTCTTCGGCGATGATCTGCTGAGTACGCAAAGCGATCTCCACGGCATGGTCCGAAGGCAGGCAGAGCACCTCATCCAAAGAATTGGTATGCAGAGACTGGGTTCCGCCCAATACCGCCGCCAGGGCTTCAATGGCAGTTCTGACCACGTTGTTGTAGGGCTGCTGGGCTGTCAAAGAACAGCCTGCCGTCTGGGTATGGAAACGCATCCACATGGAGCGCGGGTCTTTAGCCTGGTAGCGGTCCCGCATGGCCTTGGCCCAGATCCGGCGCGCAGCCCTCAGCTTGGCGATCTCTTCGAAAAAGTCGATATGGGCGTTGAAGAAGAATGAAAGCCGCGGTGCAAATTCATCCACCGCCAGGCCTTTACGGGCTATGATATCCTCTACGTATTCCATGCCGTCACGCAGTGTAAAGGCCAGTTCCTGCGCCGCAGTCGAGCCGGCTTCCCTGATGTGGTAGCCGCTGATGCTGATGGTATTCCATTTGGGCACATACTTGGCGCCAAATTCGACCGTATCGCTGATCAGCCGTACGGAAGGCTCCGGCGGGCACATAAAAGTTTTTTGGGCAATAAATTCTTTCAACATGTCATTTTGAATGGTTCCGCCGATTTCGCTCAAAGGTACGCCCTGGCGTTCGGCCGCCGCGCAGTACATGGCCCATAGAACGGTAGCCGGCGGATTGATGGTCATGGATGTGGTGACCTTGCCCATAGGGATGCCTTTAAACAAGGTCAACAAGTCATCCAGGGTATCGATGGCGACCCCGCATTTGCCGCATTCTCCGCGGGCTTTGGGCGAATCGGTGTCATAGCCCATCAAGGTGGGAAAATCAAAGGCGGTGCTTAAGCCGGCGTTGCCGCTCTGCAGCAGCATGTGCCAGCGCCGGTTGGTATCCTCGGCGCTGCCCATTCCTGAAAACATGCGAAATGTCCAGTATTTGCCCCGATATCCCGTAACCTGGTTGCCGCGCAGGTAGGGGAACTGTCCGGGGTAGCCGATGTCACGAGCAAAGTCCATGTTTTGAATGTCCTCTGGCGAATAAAGCCGTTCGATTTCCAGATCGGAAACGGTTGACCAGCGCTCTTTCTGATCAGCTTGTTTGGCTGTGCTGCGGCGCACCTCATCTTCCCACTTTTTTCTCAACTGGCCCGACTGCTCCCATGTAGTCACATCAAACATTTGATCACCTCCTGTTTTTATAAACGGAACAACTTTGTATCTAGGGCAGAAAGCCGATATTTTCATCAAAAACCGTCAGATTCTTCAGACCCTGCGGGGTTACCACCAGGGTGTTTTCGATGCCCACCGCGCCTTCGGGGAAAACGAATTTAGGCTCCAGGGCGAAAACCATGCCTTCTTCCAGCGGCACATCGTAGCCCCGGGCTATCACCGGAAGTTCATCCAGTTCGATGCCGATCCCGTGTGCGATAAACCCTATCGGACCGGGATAACCCTAATGATCGCTCCGTCCAGATCTTTCTCTTTCATCAACTCCTGCAGGCGTGCGGTTCGCTGTTCCAATTCCACCCCCGGAGTGCAGCGCGTTGGTTGATAGTTCATACATCTCCCTCCTTCATGTTTTAAACCCAATGTAGCACACAAGAAGAGGCTGGAAATCCAGCCCCGTTAACACTTATACTCTTTAATACTTTTTAGGGCGGGGTAATTTGCCTTCCCCTTAAGCAGACAGGTGTTTGCGGGGATGTTGGTTTTAACATGGTAGTTTAATGGGTGGGCAATGGCTGCCACATGGGTGGGCAAACACGTCACATCAGTGGAAATAGCGGGCATCGGTTAACATGACTGTGCCTGAACTATCTCGATTGACGTAAGGCTTGCCGGTACTGAAGCCCGGCGGTTCTGGCTAATTCAATATTTTGTTTAACGAGGTGTGTTCTAATGAAAATGAAGCCATGCCATAAATTGAGTACTGCTGTAATGTTGTTCGCGTTAGCTTAACGTCCGCAGGCTGAATCCAGGTGATCACAGCGCGCCGCTGCAGCCCTGCTGGGAGTTCTGGGAGTTGACAAAAGTGTGGTAGAAAATGTGAAACCAGACTAGACACTAACAGGCAAAAGAACCGACCCCATGCCTCCTGTGTCTTGCAGAACTATGCAGGAAAAAGTGAAGAGGTAAATGGATAATCATATTTAATTGGGGGGTGAATTCATTGTCATCAAGTTTTAAAAAGGGCCTGGTGCTGACCTTGGCAGCCTTATTTTTATTGCTCAGCCCCTGGAACACAGCAGCCATTGAAGCTGAATTGCCGGAAGGAACTGTGGAGATTGCGAAATTTAATTGCATAGACGGCCAATATGTATTCGAAAGGCCCGCAGGTAATCAAGGTATGGTTGTGATCGGTCCTGGCGCAGACGGAGATGGAGGTTCATTCACAGCTTCCGTTCCTATTGCTGCAGTAGTGGTTGCAGGAGGGGGTGGTTTCAGCTGCAAAACCTATTCGCCGCCGGTAACATCGGGTACGTTTGATAACAATGGTTTGCCTGAAGAAGGCTCCGCCCCGGATATCGAATATGTAATCTTTGCGAGACCGCTAAACGATCATGCTCCTCCGGTATGGCCGGCCGGGAGCAGCCTTACCGCCAGCGATACTGGCAGTACATGCACCACCCTTGAGTGGACAGAGGCAACCGATGACACCGGCGTTACCAAATACAGGATTTATAAGGATGATGTTCTCCTGACCACGGTGGCAGGAACGATTAATAGTTATGAAGTAACCGGGCTTTCTTCCTCGACCAGCTTGAATTTCAGGTTGAGGCCGGTGACGGCGGCGGAAATTGGACCAAAGGACCCGCCGTTACGGTAGAGCCGCCGCGACTTTCATTGTCACCACACTGGAGGACATCGTGGCTGCAGGCGACGGAATACTATCCTTGCGCGAGGCTATCCAGGATGCTTCGGCAGGTGACAGCATCCTATTTGATTCCAGCTTAAAAGACGGCGCCATTACGCTTTCATCCCAACTCGACATCGGCAAAGACCTGATCATTGACGGCGGAGAAAATGAAATCACCATCAGCGGCAATGACAGCTGCAGGGTGTATAATGTGTCTTCGGGAAACGTTGTCTTGAAAAACCTGAGCTTGTGTGACGGTAACGCTCCTGAAGGCTCCGGCATCGTAACCGCGGTATTCCCTAAAACCAAA
>NZ_DIPG01000135.1:9333-9526 GCF_002426325.1 Syntrophomonas sp. UBA5494
ATTCCCTAAAACCAAAGCCTCAAGCAGCGGCGGTGACTCTGATGGGGCCCCACCGGACCCTGACATTCCTGAGCAGGAAGAACCCGAGCCGGACGACATCCGCCTGACTGATATTGAGGGCCACTGGGCTGAAGCCAATATCAGGCACTTGATCGCAATGGGAGCCATAGACGGTTATCCCGACAACACCTTC
>NZ_DIPG01000135.1:9650-12867 GCF_002426325.1 Syntrophomonas sp. UBA5494
CGGTTATCCCGACAACACCTTCCGGCCGGACAATCCCATTACCCGCGCCGAATTCACCGTAATAGCGGTTAAAGCCTTTGGCCTGCCGGCGGCGTCCGGCCAAGTATTTGCCGACACCGCTGACCATTGGGCCCGGGACTATATAGCCGCCGCCGCAGCGATCGGCATCGTATCAGGTTATAATGATCGGGAATTCGGCCCGGATGATCATATCACCCGTGAGCAGCTGGCGGCCATCCTGTGGAGATACGCCAAATTCAAGGGCTATGATGTCAGTGTCGGGGAGGATACCAATATCTTGAGCTACAGCGATGCTTTTGAGATCAGCGAATATGCCATACCCGCCATCCAATGGGCTTGCGGCGCAGGCCTGCTGGAAGGCCGCACCGAAAGCAGCATAGCTCCTGGCGAAAATGCCTCCAGAGCGGAAGTGGCAGTCGTGCTCAGCAGGTTCCTCGATAAAGCAGCGAAATAACTGGTAATTAGCATTTTGGCTGGGGATAGACATTTCCGGTAAGAAGAATGGGAGGGGGGATTGCCCCCCTCCTGGTTGTGAGGAGGTCAAAGGCGAGGAATATACCTTTGACATTTTATTTTCGCTCTTAAGCGGCAATGTCTTTCTTGACGGTCCTGGTCTGAGGCAGCAGATAGCTGTACCAGTAGATGCTGCCCACAAATATGCCCCCGCCCACAATGTTGCCCAGGGTCACGGGGATAAGATTCTTCATAAAGAAGGCCCCCCAGGTCATGACATCCGCCACTGAAACCTTAAAAGCAGCTACCGCAGCGGCGGCGTCAGCCGGTGTCATGGTGGCGGCAACCGCCGTCTGGGCGGCTACATCTACGATACCCGGTATATGGGAAACCAAAATGCCCATGGGAATAAAAAACATATTGGCCACGCTATGCTCGAAGCCGCTGGCTACGAAAGCCATGATGGGGAAGAAAATACCGAATACTTTGCCGACCACGTCTTTGCTGGCCAGAGCCAGCCAGACCGCCAGGCAAACCAGCCAGTTGCAGAGTATGGCCCGGCAGAAAGCAGACATCCAGGTCAGTTCCAATTTGCCCTTGGCCACCGCCAGAGCTTTGGCGCCCACTGCACCCTTGAACAATCCCAGTGCTGCTGTGCCATCAAAGAATCCGTAAAAACCGCCGGCCACAATATAAACCAAGAGCAGGGAGCCGGCAAAGTTAGCCAGCCAGATAATAACCCAGTTCTTCACCAGGTCACCCCAGCTGCAATCCCCGTTGAGCACGCCGATCACGAAGAACATGTTGTTGCCGGTAAAGAGTTCGGCTCCGCCGATAACCACCAGCATCAGGCCGGTGCTGAACACGGCGCCGAACATGAACTGTCCCAAGCCGTTACCAAGGTATTTGGGAATATCGTTGCCGATTACGGTAGCCAGGTTGGCGCCGAAGCCGATATAGGCCCCGGCCAGAATACCCAGTACGATCAGCTGTCCCATGGATAGGGTTTTCTTTTTGCCGCTGGCTCCGCAGGCCGCCACGGCTACTTCTCCGGGAGCTAAAAAGTTCATGAAAATCATCCTTTCCATATGAGCATATTACCTGTATCCGCCAGCAGGTACAGGTGGTAGAACATAGGGTTGGGGGACGGGCGCTTTATTAAGGCGCCCTCCCCCTGGTTTGCGCTGCATTGCGGACATAGCAATGCTTGAGAAGTCGGTTGATGTTCTAGTTTAGTTTAGCGGCATAATCATTCTGAAAGTGCTTTAGTGTGGTCAAGAACGGCGCCGGCGCCGCTTGTCCCAAACCACACAGGCAAGCCCTGGCCATCACTGTTCCAAGCCTTTCGGCATTGTCTAAATCAGACGCTATTCCCTGGCCCTTTTTCAAACGATGTACCGTTTCATGCAAACGCTTGGTACCCTCGCGGCAGGGAGCGCACTTCCCACAGGATTCATGTTCAAAGAAGCTGGTTATACGCTCAATAACATCGACAATATCACGGGTTTCATCCATCACCAAAACCGCCCCGGATCCCAGGGTGGCTCCTATAGCGGCCATAGAGTCAAAATCAATGGAGGTGTCCAGTAAGGTTTCCGGAATAAAACCGCCTGATGTGCCGCCTACTTGAACCGCTTTAATTTTTTTGCTTCCCACCAGACCGCCGCCGAAATCATAAACTACCTGACGAAGGGTGGTATTGGTAGGCACCTCGACAAAAATCCGGTTGGCGACATCGCCGGTCAGGGTGAGAACTTTGGTGCCGGGATAACCGGCAGCTCCTATACTTTTGTACCAGTCGGATCCTTTTTCAACGATGACCGGAATGTTGGCCAAAGTCTCCACATTGTTAACGATGGTGGGTTTTCCCCACAGTCCGCTAACCGGGGGAAAAGGCGGTTTAAAGCGAGGCTCGCCCCGATGCCCTTCAATAGATTCGATCAGAGCGCTTTCCTCTCCGCATACATAAGCGCCGGCGCCCATGCGCACTTCGATGTCGAAGCCATCCAGCACGCCTTTTTCCTTGGCCTGGGCAATCGCTTTTTTCAAGGTTTCAACTACATAAGGATACTCGCCCCGGCAGTAGATGTAACCTTTGCTGGAACCGATGGCATAACCGCAGATGGCCATGCCTTCCAGAACGGACTGGGGATCGTTTTCCATAATGATACGGTCCTTGTAGGTTCCGGGTTCGCCTTCATCCGCGTTGCATACCACATACTTTTGCTCGGAAGCGATCTGTGAAGAAAAACTCCACTTCATACCGCAGTTGAAACCGGCCCCGCCCCGGCCCCGCAGCCCCGATTGCTTAACCAGGTCGATAAGGTCTGACTGATTCATGCTCCGGGCTTTAGCCAGCGATTGATAGCCTCCGGCGTTAATATAATCATCGATGTTGAGCGGATCAATTTTACCAAAATTGCGCAGCACGACACGCATTTCCTCAGACATTGATTTCCCTCCTTTCACTACTTATATTCGGCCAGCACACCGGGAATTTTCTCGGCGGTCAAATCCCCGTAAGGCTTGCTGTTAACGGTAATTACCGGAGTAGCCTGACACTGTCCGACGCACTCGGTAAACTCCAGGGTAAACTTTCCATCTGCCGTGGTTTCACCCATTTTAATGCCCAGTTCTTTTTCCAGAGCCGCCACAACCTGATCGGCTCCGGCGATATGGCAGGGGGCGCTTTCACAGATGCGGATCACGTTCTTGCCGCGTTTTCCCACCTTGAAGTAGGAAT
>NZ_DIPG01000135.1:12980-13361 GCF_002426325.1 Syntrophomonas sp. UBA5494
GGAATAGAATGTGGCCACCCCATAGGCCTGAGCCTTGGACATATTAAAGGCCTGCGCAGCAGCGGCGATAGCATCTTCCGGGATATAGCCGTACTTCTTCTGCATAGCGTGATAGGCTTCAATAATACCTCCGGGTAGATATTGATACGGACTGATAATCTCTTGATAAACTGTCAACATTTATTCACCTCCTGTATTTGCGTGAATCTCCATGAACAGTCAAATTCACCGCGCTTATGCCCCCCACCGCCTCCAATATGAAAATGGTTTCTGCTGCTAAAGCCGGATATGGTTTAGAATCTGCGCCTGGGCTTCTTCCAAACTGGCATCAACCAACACCTCTTGGAATTAGGTCGCTTTGCCAAAGGGACACTGGGGAAA
>NZ_DIPG01000135.1:13437-19206 GCF_002426325.1 Syntrophomonas sp. UBA5494
AAGGGACACTGGGGAAAATGACAGATATTACACTCTCCACACAGACCTCCATGGCCCATAGCCGCAATATCCATACGGGATATCAGGTCGCCGGCAAATATCCGCGGCAGCAGAAGATCCAATGTGGTCTTACGGCTGAACAGGGCGCCTCCCGGCACACCGCATATAGGCACATGTCCCTGGTAAGCCAGCATAAACTGGGAGCCAGGCAAAATCGGAGCGCCATAGAAGATAAGCTCCGCTTTGGTAGCCTTGATGGCCCGGGGCGTGGCATCGTCGGCATCCACCGACATACCCCCGGTAACCACAATCAGCTCGGCGCCTTCGGCAATAAAGTTCTGAATCTCCATAGTGATCAGCTCAGGTTCATCAGGAACAATAATCTGTCCCATCCAACGTCCTCCATAAGGTGCGATCTTATGACGAATGACCTGGGCAAACCCGTCTCTTATCCTGCCGCTGTTTACCTCGCTGCCCGTAGTAACCACTGCGGTCCATAACGGGAAAAACGGCTTTACGGTGAGAATAGGCGTCCGGCCTACGCAGAACTTTTCCGCCGCTTCGATGATGCTGCGTTCAACCGCCAGCGGAACCACCCTGGTGCCAGCTACGATCTGGCCTTTGGCCACCACCCGGTCATTGTGCAAGGTGGCAAAGATAATGTCGTTCAGGAGATTCATCCGGGTCAGTTGTTCGGCCTGAACTTTGAGCAGCCCGTCATAAGCAGCCCGAAGATTTACCTTGCCCTGATTGGGGGCCGTCCAGGTAAGACCGGGACCGGCTGCCATATGGGCCAGCCGCAATGCGGCCTCATCTTCATGCACCGAGGAGTCATCGGGCTCCCAGACGTAAATATGCTCTTTTCCCAGATCCTTCAATACCGTTATATCCTCGGGGCGGATAACATGACCCCGTTTGAAGGCTCTCCTTTTTACAGCACCCGGCACAATCATGGTAATATCATGGCCCAGTGATTGCCCGATTGCCTCCGTTAAAGCTATTCTAAGCATAGCAGCCTCCTGCCTAGGCCTTGGCGATTTTTACAGCGCACACCTTGTACTCACCGGTGCCGGCAATATCACATACAAAAGGACTGGTAAGTTCATTGGTGGGCGTATCACTATGATGGTGGGACATCCAGATGACCCCGGGCTGCACCCGCTCAGTTACCCAGACGGTGGTGGTCACTTCACCCCGGCGGGACGTAACCTTCATGCGGCTGCCGGTAACCACACCCAATTTTTGAGCTTCCTGCGGGTTGACCTCGGTCATCTCACGATCCCATACACTGGCCAGGCCTGCTGAATATTGGGTGGTCACATTATAGTGCTGCATGACCCGACCGGTGCACAACAAGATGGGATAATCCGCATCGGGTAATTCTCCCGGAGGAATATGCTCATTGGGCTGGAAGCCTCCCAGCCCGCGGGTAAATTTGCCGATATGCAGAATGGGCGTACCGGGATGATCATTGGAGGGGCAGGGCCAGTGCACGGATTCTTTTTCCATACGCTCAAAGCTGATGCCGGCCATGGATGGAGATAATGATGCCATTTCAGCCCAGATTTCACTGGGATGGTTATAGCTCATGGGGTAGCCCATGCGGGTGACCATCTGACAAATGGTTTCCCAGTTGGCCTGCCCGGGCAGAGGCTCAATAGCTTTACGAACCCGCTGAGGCCGGCGTTCGGTATTGGTAAAGGTACCGTCGCATTCGGCGAAACTGGCGGCCGGCAGCACCACATCCGCAAATTCGGCGGTTTCGGTCAGGAAAAGTTCCTGTACTACAAAAAAGTCCAGCCGTTCCAGGGCTTCTTTGATATGATTGGCATTGGGATCGGTCAGAACCGGATTTTCACCCAGAATATACATGGCCTTGACTTTTCCTTCATGGGCGGCTTCAAACATTTCCGGGATCTTCAAACCCACTTTATCAGGCAAGGAAACGCCCCAAGTCTTTTCATGTTTTTCCCGGGCGGCCTGGTCGGTAACACTCTGATAGCCGGAATAGACATTGGGCAGAGCGCCCATGTCACAGGCCCCTTGAACGTTGTTCTGTCCGCGGACCGGGTTGACGCCCACCCCCGGCCGGCCGATATGACCGGTCAGCATGGCCAGGTTGGCAATGCTCATAACGTTGCGGGTTCCGCAGATGTGTTCGGTGATGCCCAGTGAATAGAAGATCATGGCCTTGTCAGTGGTGGCATACAGGCGGGCCACCCGGTAGAGGTCTTCCACGGCGACCCCGGTTATCTCGGAGACGCGTTCCGGCGTGTATTCGGCGGCCAGCGCTTTCATGGCTTCGTAATTTTCAGTGCGTTCGGCAATGAACTTTTTATCTTCCAGACCTTCTTTGATAATGATATGCATTAACCCATTGAGCAGCGGAATATCGGTGCCGTGCTTCTGCCGCAGCCAAATGTCCGCTTCAGCGGCCAGTTCGGTGCGACGGGGATCGCAAACCACCAGTTTGCAGCCTTTGCGCGCTGCCTGGCGCATTTTATAGCCGACCACCGGATAGGCTTCAGTAGGATTGATGCCAATCAGGAATAACAGTTCGGCTTCATCAGAAATTTCAGCAATGATATTGGTCATGGCGCCGCTGCCGAAAGAATTAGCCAGGCCGGCCACTGAAGGAGCATGGCAGGTGCGGGCGCAATGGTCGACATTGTTGGTACCCAAATGAGCCCGGGTGAACTTCTGTACCAGGAAGTTTTCCTCATTCGTGCAGCGGGCTGAGCTTAACGCCGCAAAGGAATCGGGACCATTCTTGGCTTTGTTTTCGTTGAACTTCTGGGCAATCAGCTCAAAAGCTTCGTCCCAGGAAGCCTCCTCGAATTTACCATTGCGCTTGATCAGCGGAGTTTTAAGGCGCTTTTCATTGTAAATGAAATCCCAGCCAAAACGTCCTTTTACACACAAGCTGCGACCATTTACCGGAGCATCTGGATTGGAGAGCACGCCGATCACTTTGCCCTGGTTTACTGCCAGGTCGAAATTGCAGCCGGTGCCGCAGAAGGGGCAGGTGGTTGTGACCCGTTCCAGATCCCAGCGGCGGGCCTTTCCGGCCATGGACTTTTCGGTCAGTGCCCCGGTGGGGCATACCGCCACGCACTGCCCGCAGAAAACGCAATCCGAATCAATGTAAGGAACATCCCCGGCGGTGGTGGCTTTACGGTGGAAGCCGCGATGCAGATAAGACAGGTTGTCCTTGCCGGTCATTTCTTCACAGGCTCTTACACAGGCGCCGCACAGAATACATTTGTTCAAATCCCGGATAATGAAGGGATTGCTTTCGTCTATGGCATAGCTGTGTTTCTCCCCTTGGAAAGCACTTTCTTTCACGCCGTACTGGTAGCAATAATCAGCCAGCTTACAAGCACCCAACTTGTCGCAGGTCATGCAATCCAGGGGATGATTGGCGATGAGCAGTTCCAGGATGGTTTTGCGCGCCTCGACGACGGCAGGCGAATCAGTGTGCACGATCATTCCGGGTGATACCGGTGTTACACATGAAGCGGGCAGCAGGCGGTTACCTTCTATTTCCACTACGCATAAGCGGCATGCTCCCAAAGGACTCAGATCCGGATCATAGCACAACCTGGGAATAGGAATGCCAGCATTTTCAGCAGCCTGGAGTATTGTGCTCCCCGCCGGGGCTTCAACCTCCTTCCCATTGATGATCAGTTTAATGAGTTCCACTACCATCACTCCTTTCAATAATTCCAGGGATAAGCAAATAAAAAACCTCCTATCTGAATAGAAGGAGGGCCTTCATTGCCATGGATAATCCTGTCAATGACTTGCATTCAAATGCACGCTCCTTCCCCTGTCCAGAAACGCCTCAAGGCGCCCATTGCACATCAACACCCAATGTTCTGCTCAGCAAAACCAGGGCAGCGCAAATAGATTTCTCGGCCAGTGACTCCTTTCCAAATAAGGGAGGCAAACCCGTTTCCAGATTTACCGTACTGGTATATAACCAAGTCGGCTAAATCCCCATGGCCGAAGCTTTAGGAGAAGTCGCTTTGGAGCTACGCTTTGAAAAATATCAAATTTTCAACATGAATATAATGGACACGCAAGTTCGCAGGGCAAAAGCACACATCGCTTGTACAATGAACTGAGAGAGGAGAAAAGCTTCGTGAAAGGCTTATCTGAAGCAAGATATACCTTTAACCAGGCTGGTTGCAGGCATTGGCGTGGGTCGTATGTCGGCAGCCAGAAGCAGTTAAGAAAGGCTTCCATGAATTCAATTCTCCAGTTGCGCTATTGTGTTTTGAAACACGATGAACCACCGGCTCATGGGCGATTGCTCACCCGCAACACTTGATGGTTGGCATAAACCCTGCCATTGAAAGCACTTTCTCACCTCCTTTTATGCTGCACTTGTGACGCCAATATTTTAAAAACAGTTCAGCCTATCAACAAAAGAATTTTGTTCTTATCCGACATTAAAAACTGTCTTCAAAATACACAGACGTATTCACTTATCTAGTTCGACAGTCTATAAGATATTCCTTCTTGTAATTCAATATATTCCTATAAATAATATATAAACCGCATGATTTCGAAATCATGATCAATCCCGTTTCCCTCAGCGTGAATCCGAGCTGACCATCATCTGGAAAACATCATAATATTGGGCTGCTATTCTCTGCGGATCATATTCCTGAGCCAGGGTGTTTTTGATACGGTGCAGTTCGCTTTGGGGCGGACGATTCTTGAGAAGATGAAGTATTCTTTCGGCCAAGACCTGGTGGTCCCGGGCAGGTTCATAATAATTCACCAGATTTCTGGTGATTTCCGGGATGCTGGTCTCGCGGGTGGTCAATACCGGCACTTCGCATAACGCCGCTTCAACCGGGGTCATGCCGAAACCTTCATGCAGTGAAGGTGAGATAAAAAGAGCGGCATTTCGGTATAGATAATTTCTGTGCTCATCTGATACATAACCGGTCATAATCAATTTTTTGATATTATTCCGCTGCGCATACTGTTCGGGGTCGATACTGAGCTTTCTTTTCGCCCCGGTAAGCACCAGGTGATGCTCCACCTTATCTTCGATCAGTTGAAAAGCTTTCAATAAGGTAATGAGGTTCTTTGGCTCGCGTATGGAATTGACGCTTAATATATAGGGCCTTTCCAGTGGGTAGTCCCTGATATTATCAGCGTCGCCCCACATGGGGTTATTGACTACAGTAATCTTGTCGGGCTGGGCATTAGGGTAGTATTTCAAAATATCCTGCCTGACGAACTGTGAAGGCGCCACAATATGAGCGGCCTGGCGGATCGCATTCTCATAGCGGTACTTTATATACCTTAAATAATTACGGTTAAATCCCTGCGGATAATTCCTGAAGAACAAATCGTGCACCGTTATGACCGTAGGTATTTTTTCACTGATATAATCATCGACCTCGTAGAAGGGATGATATAGCAGATCATAGCGGTCTTTATTTAGAAAATGAGGTAAGCGGCAGCGGTTGATGGAAAGCGACTGCAAAAAGAAATGATATTTGTTGACACTGCCGAATTGTCTCATGGAGGCTATAGGGATAACCTTAGCTTCCGGGAATAAATCCTGGCATTTTTGGCGGAAGGCAGTGGTGACAAACAGGTGGAAATCATTCAACTTACCGATAGCCTGCAGGCCTTTAAACAGATTTAAGGCAAACTGTCCGGTTCCGTCAGGCTGTTCGCCGCCCGCCAGGTAAGTGAGATTAACCGCGATCTTCATTCATCAGTTCTCCCAGGAATTCATAATAA
>NZ_DIPG01000135.1:19367-21163 GCF_002426325.1 Syntrophomonas sp. UBA5494
GGGATGGTTCGGTATGCAAAACTTCCAGAATTTTTTCCGCCAAACGGTCGGCATCATCGGCGGGTTCGTAATAGTTTAACAGATTGCGGGTTACTTCCGGGGAGGCTCCGGTTATCGACGATATTACTGGTATACAGCGGATGGCGGCTTCGATGGCAGGCATCCCAAAACCTTCAAAAAGCGAAGGATTTACGAACAATGAAGCCTGGCATAACAGCCGGTGAAGCTCCTGATCTTCCAGAAACCCGGTGAATTCAACCCTTTCGCCCAAATGGTTCTTCTCCACGTAATTTCTCAGGAATTCCGTATCCCGATTCAAGCGACCGACCAAAAGAAGATTATGCTCGATCAGTCCCATGATTTTCTCAAATGCTTTGATTAAGGTAATGGTGTTTTTGTGGACATAAGCAATATTTATGGCGCATATATAAGGCCTTTTACGGTGGTATTTCCGCGTTGAGGGAATGAAATCGGTATCAATGGGATTATAAATCCTGGTTAGCTTGGATTTGTGTTGGGGATAGTAGTACTCAATCTCCCGGCGGTCATAATCTGAAATGGCAATAATCTTGCTTCTCAGCTTAAAATCGAAATAGTATTGCAATCCATATATGATCCGCTCCCTTAAAGAAGACTGATCGGCATTAATTATGTTCTGTATATCATGGGGAAGGACAACTGTAGGTATCTTAAACTGTTTCAGGCCGGTATTATAATGCGGGAAAAAAAGCACGCCGATGTGCTGCTCTTTTAGCAGCCGGCTTAGCCTGAAGGTGTTGCAAACGCAGTCAGACAGTGTTTTCTTCCCCCAAATATCCTTATAAGGGATGAAAGTAAAGGTAGCATCAGGGATACTGCTCTGTATGACCCCGGCTGAGTATTCGTAGGCAAAAATATGAATATTCCGGGATTTGCCCAGGGCTTGAAATCCTCTGAGTAGATTGAAAAACACCTGCTCTTTACCGCCGCTATGGGTGCGGTTCAAAAAAAATGCCGCTATTCCGATCTTCATGACGTACCTCATCATGAATTATATACTTTTTCGCGTTCATTATGCCACATAGGATGACAAATAGATACGCTTATAAAGCTGCGGAACAGGGGAAAGATGCTGACTGCATAAGCGCTAAGGCGCTGCCGGAGGATTAAATTGTCTATCATGAGTTCTTCAACATAAATCGCCGGCCGGATTTCATCATTCCAAGGCCTGATCTTTGCCTTTACCCCATTTTTACCAAGCCTCATAATGCCGCTCCAGGCTGGGTTTGGGCAGGCTCAATAACGGTCCTGAAATTGACAGGTATACAATGTTCATATTAAAATTGCTTTAACTTAAATCATAGGAGACATTATATCTATGTGGTCTATTCGTTTAAGATAAGCCAGCTCAAAATCTTGCAATAACCTCCACAATGGTGGGCTTTTTTGCTGTGCTTATTTTGAACGAATCAGGAAAGTGGATACAGTGCGTCCGGATGTTTGGGGTTGTGCCATCTTCCCCGGCATCTTGGTTAGACATTGGTATGCAGACTAAAGCTCGCATTGCGGTTTTAGGCTGCATTTTTTATTGTCCGCAGCAAGAAGCCTGCCCTCCCTGAGAACGCAAGCAGATTGGTTCCAGCTATCAGCAGGTTTTGTCAAAAAGACTGACCGATGTTAAAGGGGGCACATTTATGTATTATGTCTTTTCGTAGTCCTTCCTGTATAAATTGCAGGTTTTTCCCTGCGAACAAGTTATAAAACGTGCAATTTCACACAGGAGGAAGGAAAATGGAATTACTGATAAAAGCAACAGA
>NZ_DIPG01000013.1:0-3124 GCF_002426325.1 Syntrophomonas sp. UBA5494
GTGGTCAGGCCGTGGGCATCGTAGCCGTATTGGGTCAATCCGCCGTTTACGTCCTGTACCGTGGTCAGATTGCCATCCATGTAGCCGTATTCCGCGTTGCGCCCCATGAGATCGGTGATCTCGGTCAAATGGTTTTCGCTGTCGTAATCCAGGCTCAAGTTCTGCCCGCTGCCCGGATCGGTAACTGTGCTGAGCAGATCGCTACTATAGGTGAATTCCAGACTGTTGCCGTTCTGGTCGGTGCTGCTTTCCAGCTGCCCGGAGGCATTGAATACGTATGCGCTGTGATCCTTAAAGGTCAGGGTGTAGCCGTCATCAGGGCCTAAAGCCAGTTCTTCGTAGCAGCCGGGAGGAGGGCTGTAATCGCTGCCGTCCAGGGTAAATACATAAACATGGCCGTCGGCATAAGACACGGCAATACTGTCGTCGGGGTTGACGGCGAGATGGACATTGTAATTATGCGTCCAGCCCTTGCCTAATGGGCCGGTATAGTCATCCTGGCTGTTGTAGAAGCGGGTGAACCGCAAGCCGGGTCCGGGCAGGGGGATGTCTATATCGGTGTTCTGCTGGATGAAGTTGCCGGTGGAGAGGTTGACCGAGCCGTTATAGCCGCAGAAGGGGCGCAGGCCCAAGAGGTCTTTGGAAATGATTTTGCCTCCGGCTTCCAGGTAGGGATAGCCGTCATTTTCGTTCGGGTCGATTTTCCATATGTTTTCAAAGTCCCAGCCGACATAGGTTTCTTGAAGCTTCATTTCTGCGGTGGTTTTTGGGAACGCACTATTATCATCTAATTGCGATTTTTCATAATCATAATAACAATCATGTATCGTTTCATATATTTCATCATGATCATTATAGTAAACACCAGCAAATCCTGTTAATATCCAATTCTCAACGTCTGGGATCCGGTCTGGGATTATTCTACCACTTGTATAGCAGTTACTCATCTCAGCGTCTTCTTCATCGATATCACCCGTAAAGCCGCCGATATTACATATCATCCAAATATCTTCATCTTCACAAGATACTTTTATATATATATCACCAGTTGAATAATTGTTTATGACGCCTTCCCAAATGCTCCCAATGAACCCACCACAACAAGTTAAATAAACGCTTGTAACACCATCAACTAGTTCTATATTAAAATCAACAGATGAATAGCATTCACTAATGGACGTATCCCATCCGGCAAATCCGGTAAAACCACCAATACTATTGCCATTATCTAACTTTAAGTTAACTTCTCCTTCGCTATAACACCTGTATGTATGTCCACCAGAAAACCATCCGATAAAACCACCAAATGCATTAACACTATTACGCGTACTAGTAGTGCTTAACATACTTAAATTAATAGTAGAATGACTGTCTTCAATTTCACAACTATCACACCACCCAATAAGACCCCCAACACTATCAACATCTGACCTACCATCATCGTCACCTTCCAAAACCAAATCGAGCGTGGCATGACATTTTATTATAACGCCTTCAACAATCCATCCAATTAATCCACCTACAGAACCTGCTTCGGCAGCCCCTGTTGATATTACAGCCGAGCAATTCCTTATATCAATATTTTCTGCCCAACCAGCTATCCCCCCGATAGAATCTACCTCATTATAAAATTCCTCCGTAAAAAAAATTCTTCCCTGCACATGGCAATTATCTATAGATGCATTGTATACCCAGCCTGCTAATATACCAGCATCAGTTATGAATGTAGTCCCGACAACAGCATCAAGTATATTAACATTGCATATACGACCGTTCTCAACTGAAGCGAACAAACCATTATCTGCATATTCAGGCCGTTTGCCTGGAGTTGACTCATGCCCTGTTGTTATAATCGACAGATTAGTTATCTTGTAGTTATTACCGTCATAGAATCCCTGAAAGCTACAATGTGGGTCTGTACCACCCTGTATAATTGCTGTACCTATCGGTAACCAATCTTCATATCCGCTCAAATCAATATCGGCCATTTGGACATAATGGCCGCCCAAATTATAGCGGACGTTGTACAAATCCTCCGCAGTCCATATCTCGATTACTTCTTCGGTGGATTCTGTTGTTGCAACAGCAGCAACTGTATTACGGTTTGCTCTCGCTCTTTTCTGCTCAAGTAGCTGGGACTTCCATTCACGATACTCATCCCGTGAGAATGGCTTTTTACCAGGATTTTCAGGAATGTCCAGCTGCAATTCCGGTTCTTGATCGTTGTTTAATGGTGGCGTGTTTTCTGGGGTGTTGTCTGGAGGGTTTTCGGGCGAATCATTGTCGTCCACAATTTCAACGGTAATGGCGTCATTTGCAGAACTACTCAATTCTTCAGCTTTTGTTAAAGCGCTGTCAGGATACGCGAAGAAAATGGCGCATAATAGAAGTGCGATCAGCAAGAAGCGTGGCTGTAAAACTCGTTTCATGACCTACCCCCTCATTTTTTCTGCCTTTTGAAATGAATTCATTGTCTATCCCCCACCAATATTGCCAATACTATCCATTACGACATTTTATTGCTATTTCCTGCCACAATATCATGAACTGCTGCGAATCAGACATGAACGACCGTTTTTGTCATAAAATGATTTCATGCTCCGCCAGATCTACTCCGCCAGAGATTACCGTTGGATAAAACGCAACGATCTGCAGCTTTGTTAAGTGGAACACCCCGAAAAAGCTTCCATAGTTCGATCAGGTACGGCAAATTGCTTGGCGAATAAGAGCGCTATTCGAGCCGCAACCCACGTCTTTCGGTTTGTTTTAGTTTATAATTGTTTATTTTGGTTGATAATAATTGCAAAGTTACATACAATGGAGTTGGAGGTGAGCATATGAAAGCGGACAAAGATCTGATAACCGCCCAAAGCCTTGCTGAAGCCTTGAACCTGTCGGTAGAAACGATTTGGAGATATACACGTGAAAAGAGGATTCCGTTTGTTGAACTGGGCCGCAGGCAGTATCGTTACCAGCTTGAGGAGGTAGTTAAAGCGCTGGATGGCGGTGGGGTTCATGAACAGTCAGCCCGCTATGAGACCAGGCCCGCCAAAAAGCTTACTTATCAGGACTATCTGGAAATCCCCGATGAACCGGGCTATCGTTTTGAGATCCTCAACGGCAT
>NZ_DIPG01000013.1:3280-3621 GCF_002426325.1 Syntrophomonas sp. UBA5494
TATTTTATGGAGGCTGATCCCCAAGGAGAGGTTTTTAACGCTCCGTTGGATGTTACGTTTCAGGACATATCCGTAGTCCAGCCGGATATTTTATATATTTCCGGCCTTCAACAATCAATAGTGAAAGACACCCGCATCGATGGTCCTCCCACCCTGGTGGTGGAAATTTTGTCTCCTTCCAACGGCCGCAAAGACCGCCTGCAGAAATTGCAGATATATCAGGAAGCCGGGGTGCAGCATTACTGGATAGTGAATCCCCAGGAAAATACCCTGGAATGTTTTGCTCTGCAAAACGGCTTATATACCCTGGCTGCGGCGGGAATGGACCATGATGTGGTAGA
>NZ_DIPG01000075.1:0-7390 GCF_002426325.1 Syntrophomonas sp. UBA5494
AAAGCCTCTTTATAGATTTGCCGTGCTAGATGGGGAATTAGCGGTGCCCTGTAACCTGCAACCCGCTATAGCAGGGTCGAATTCCTGAGCCGAGGGTATATTCTGTGAGGTCTGACTGCAACAAGTGACGTCGAAATCTGGGTCCTTCGCAATGAGACATCTTGAACTGTGTCAGGTCCGGAAGGAAGCAGCACTAAGGGATTCATCTTATGTGACGAAGGGAAGCCTGGGTGGAGTTAACTACTGTAGTAACGCTTGGAGAGTATATTCGAGGCCAGGTGCACGGCGTTATTAATTTATATGCAAATCATTTTGACGGCAGGACGAAACCTGCTGTTTTTGGTTTTTCAGCAGGAAACCGCTAGGTTATCGAGAATCTACTTGATAATGGACTCATAGATGGTGGCATTTGCCGGGAAGGAGTTGAAATCCATGTCCTATATGGCCTTATATAGAGCCTGGCGCCCGCAGAATTTCTCGGAAGTAGTCGGTCAGGAGAAAACCGTCAAGGCTTTGCAGAATGCACTCCAGCAGGGGCGTGTTTCCCATGCCTACCTTTTTTCGGGGCCAAGAGGAACCGGCAAGACCAGTATAGCCAAAATAGTTGCCCGGGCGGTAAACTGCAGCCGTCCTGAAGAAGGGGAACCCTGCAATCAGTGCCCTTCCTGTGCGGACATTCTGCAGGGCAACTTCATGGATGTTATAGAAATAGACGCGGCCTCTAATCGGGGCATAGATGAGATTCGGGACTTGCGGGAAAAAGTCCGCATGCTGCCGGCCCAGGGAAAAAAGAAGGTTTATATAATCGATGAAGTACATATGCTGACAACGGAGGCCTTTAATGCCTTGTTAAAAACCCTGGAAGAACCCCCCGATTCGGTAATATTCATCCTGGCTACCACTGAACTGCAAAAGATACCGGCCACCATTCTTTCCCGGTGCCAGAGCTATCATTTCCGCCGCCTCACAGCGGAAGAGATTGTGGAACGCCTCAGGCAAGTAGCATTGAGTAATAAAATGAAGGTGTCTGCAGAAGGCCTGGAATTGATTGCCCGGCGGGCCAACGGCGGGCTGAGGGATGCTTTAAGCTCTTTAGATCAGATCTATTCTTACAAGGGAACGGAAATTGATAAGCAGGCTGTATTGGATGTACTGGGATTGGTGGACGACTTGTACCTGAGCCGTTTAATGGAAGCCATTTTTGCCCGGGATGTGGGTGCGGTTATAGAAATGCTGGGACAGGCCCTGCAGGAAGGCAAGGAAGCGCAGCAGATTGCCCGTGAAGCAGTATTGTATTTGCGCGACCTCCTGGTCTATTCCCTGTTGGGAACAGAAGCGGAACTGGCCGTGGTTACAGATTCAGCCCGGCCCTACCTGGATAATTTACGGGAGAAGATTGAACCTGCGCAGGTGATGAAAGCCTTAAATACGTTAATGGCCGGGGCTGACCGCTTGCGTTTCAGTGAGGGCAACCGCTTTCAATTGGAAATGGCGTTCTTGGAATTGGTGGCCCTGGGGGCGGAGCAAAAGCCGTCGGCTGACGCCAGGCCCCCGCGAACAGTCAGAACCAAAGCCCCGGTATCGGTCACAAAGCCGGCGCAAAACGCATCAGCAGATGGGACCAAGACCCAGAGTAAAGCTGCGGAATCTCCGAACGGGGGCGACGGCAAAACCACACAGCAGGCATGGGCCAGACTATTAGCCGCAGTGAAAGAAAAGAAGATACCCACGCATGCGCTCCTGGCTCAGGGGAAACTGCTCGAGCATAAAGATCAGGCAATAACAATCGGTTTTAAAAAAGCCTATAAATTTCACAAAGAAAAGCTGGAAGAAAGCGCCAATAAGAATATACTCGAGGAATCCGCTAAAGAGCTTTGGGGACGCTCTGCGTCTGTCAGTCTGGTGTTCCTTGAGGAGGATTCCGCCCAGGACCCGGTAGTAAAAAGAGCCCTGGAATTGTTTGGCGAAGATATTGTAGAAGTCAAGGAATAAGGAGGAATAAGGATGAAGTTCAATCCCATGGGGCCCAACATGAATAAGATGATGAAAGAAGCCCGCAAAGTTCAGGAGCAGATCGTGCAGATGCAGGAAGAACTGCGCCAGAGGGAAATGGTTGTGACCTCGGGAGGCGGAGCGGTTACAGTTCGGGTCAACGGAAAGCAAGAGATATTGAGTCTTAAAATAGCTCCCGAAGCAGTGGACCCCGATGATGTAGAGATGCTGGAAGATATGATAATAGCTGCTGTCAATGAAGCGGTGAAACAGTCGCAGGATATGGTATCCGCCGAGATGGCCAAAATTACCGGAGGATTTAACATCCCCGGGTTATAATTGGCATAACTCACCAGAAGCTGTATGAATGGATGACTTATCATGAGATTGACCCGTTCTCTGGAAAACTTGATCGAACAACTGCAGAAACTACCCACTATAGGCCCTAAGACAGCCCAAAGACTGGCTTTGCACCTGTTAAAGACGCCTGAACCGCAGGCCCGGGCATTGGCAGAAGCCATAATTCAGGCACGCACCACCGTCAGGCCTTGCAGTCAGTGCGGGTATTTGACCGAATCTGATCCCTGCGTAATTTGCCGGGACTTGACCCGGGATACAACCTTGTTGTGTGTCGCCGAGGAAGCCAGCGATGTAATGGCCATTGAGCGCAGCGGGTATCGAGGGCAATACTATGTCATTAATAAAGAATTTAAGCTCATGGGCGACCGCAGCCTGGAAGATCTCGATTTTTCTGCGCTGCTTTCCAAAATTTCCGGGGGAGGGGTTAGAGAGTTGATCCTGGCATTGAATCCCGATATAGACGGCGAGGTCCTGGCACGGTACATCGCTGGGCTGACAGCTCCCTTTCCGGTCCGCATCACGCGCCTGGCCCATGGTCTGCCCGTTGGCGGCGACATCGAATATACCGATGAAATCACCCTGCGCAAGGCCATAGAAGGCCGTAAAGAAATCTGACATATTGAACCGGCTCCTGGCATAAGATGGAAGTAAAAAGCGCTCTTAAGCACTGCCAGGAGGGATTCGATGGGATTAGCCAGCAAAATATGGGCGAAAACCAAAGAATACATCTGTATGAAAGAGGAGCCTGCCAGCGATGCATACGGGCAGGAACAGATGCTTGAACTGGCCAAACAGGAACTGGATTTGGCCTATAATATGTTTTCCCGGGCGGAGGATCCGGATATGATTGAATGTGCAGTTTTTAACCTGAAAGCAGCTGAAAAGCGATATGATTTCCTGATCAAGCAAGCCAAGCAACAATCTGGCAAAACCAAAGACAATAAACCTAATATGGATGGCAGGGGGTAGCGATATGCCCGGTATTAATGTTGCAATTGCGGCGATTGTGGTTGTGGTGATTCTCTATTTTGTGCTGAAGATGTTTTTAAAGCCGATTCAACTTTTGTGGAAGCTGGCATTAAACTCGGTAGTAGGATTGGTTTTATTGATGATATTCAACTATCTGGCCAGTTACTTTGCCTTTTTTATACCTATAAATATCATCACTATTCTGATCGCTGGTTTTTTAGGTGTACCTGGAGTATTGTTGCTGGTCGCTTTTCAATATCTGCTTAAATAAATAGCGTATATTACCTGGGGTTCATAGAGGCTGGCAAACAGCCCTTTTTTTATGGCCTTGGCTCGGTCTAGGTAGAAAGTGCGGATTGGGGCATAATATAAAAGCTCCGTTAAAAAGGCCAAAATTAAGGGATAACATATATTGCTCAATGTGTGTATTATTTGTGAGCAAATAGAAATTATTGACGCACAATTACCCCTACTTTATACTTATACTATTACTTGTTAGGAGGTGTTCCGGTTTCATTCCCAGATTGACAGAATAGTCGAAGCTTACATAGGAGAATACGCCAGCGGCAAGAGCGAATTGGCCATCAATCGTGCACTGGAACTGAAACAGCAGGAGCACCGAGTGGTTCTCGTTGATCTCGACACCGTTGAACCGTTTTATACCTTGAGGCCTTTAAAAAGGCTGTTAGAGGAAAAAGGGTTGGAAGTGATTGGCTTATCCAGTGAGGATGCCTTCGGTCTGGGTGAGACCGGGGCGATGTTGACCCCGCAGGCCAGGTGGGCCTTATGGCGCGAAGGGGATATTATTTTAGATGTGGGTTACGGCGTTATGGGCGCTCAGACCCTTAATCTGGTAGAGGGCGCTTATGAATCGCCGCACTTAAGAATCCTGGCAGTAATTAATGCCCTGCGGCCAATGACTAACTCTCAGGATAGGATCGTAGAATACCTGCATAATCTGGGGCGTGTTGATGCGGTTATCGCCAACAGCCATTTAGGAGATGAGACTGACGCAGAACTAGTGTTGAATGCAAACCGAATCGTTTTTTCAGTTGCCCAGCAAATGGGCCTGCCGGTGGATTATGTAGCAGTTGATGAGAAATTGAGGGATGAAGTCCCCGGCGAACGATTCCCTGTGCCGGTCAAATACATTAAGAGGTATATGCCCGGCGCTATGTGGAAATGAAGAAGCCACATCTGATTTAGAATGGGAGGTGCTTAAGACAACATGCAGGCAACAATTGGAGAAAGCAAAAAAGCGTTTATGACCGGTAATGAGATTGTGACCTGGGCTGCTCTGGCTGCAGGGGCAGAGGTCATGTTTGGATATCCCATTACTCCACAAAACGAGGTTATGCACTACTGGACCCGCTTGGCCCCCAAATATGGTCGTGAATTCTTACAGACCGAAGATGAGATCTCGGCAGGATTCACAGTGTGTGGAGCCGTTCAGGCCGGTAAAAAAGCCTTTACCGCCACCGCAGGCCCCGGCAATGTACTGATGCAGGAGCCTTTCGGCATGGCAGAGGCCATGCGTCTGCCCCTGGTGGCGATAATTCAACAGCGCGGCGGCCCTTCATCCGGCACCGTGGTCTATTCCCAACAAGAGGTTACCCTGACTACTTTCGGCGGCAACGGAGAAGGCAACCGTATGGTTTACTCCACCGCTACCCATCAGGAGATATTCGATTACGTAATTAAGGGGTTCAACGTAGCCTGGAAATACAGATTCCCCACGTTTATTCTTGGGGATGGATATCAGGCCAAAATGAGGGAGCCTTTAACCATATACGAACCCCAGGACCGGGGTATTGAAATGGTTTCCCCCTATCCGCTTATAGGCAAGGCGGGAAGTATTGGAGTAGACCGGGAAGCCGAACATCTGTGCAACATTTACAGCCTGGAAGAAGAATTATATGATGTAGTTCTGCAACATGCCGAAGACTATGAGCGCATCGCTCCAGAGATAATTGAGTATGAAGAAAAGGAATGTGAGGATGCCGATATCCTCATCATCTCCCATGGAGTGGTATCCAGGGCGGCCGATGACGCGGTGAAAGCCCTGCGCGCACAGGGAATAAAAGCGGGCTATTTCAGGCCTATCACCTTGCGTCCTTTTCCTCAGCAGCAATTGCGGGATGCCATCGCTAAAAGCGGTGCCAAAAAGATGCTGGTGGCGGAATCGGCCTACGGGCAACTGTACCGGCTTATCCGTCAGGAGATCTATGGTGAAACCATACCTATCGAAGGATTATTCATGCCAGGCGTAGGAATTATCGATTATGACATCATGAATAAAGTTAAAAGTATTTTATAAGGAAGGGGGTTAATTTCAAAATGACCGTATCACCAGCAGTTCCAAAATCATGGTATTTACCGTCCAAACCGCATAAGTTTTGCCCGGGATGCGGGCACGGTATCGTTTTGAAAGCCCTGGGCGAGGTCATCGACGAACTGAACATACAAGATAAAACCATCTTTGGTTGTGATATAGGATGCTCGCTGTTATCCTGGAATTTTTTTAATTGTGACAGCACCCAAACCCATCATGGCCGGACCACACCGGTTATGGTCGGCATCAAACGCAGTCGTCCAGAATTGGTCACAATAGGTTATATGGGCGACGGCGGCGGGTACTCTATCGGTTCCCAGCATTTGCTCAATGCAGCGGTGCGCAATGAAAAAGTCACATTGATACTGGTTAACAACACCAACTACGGTATGACCGGCGGTCAAATGGCTCCTACCACCCTGCCCGGCCAGAAAACCGAGACTACACCTTATGGCAGGGACACCGATGTTACCGGATATCCCACCAAAGGACCGGAGTTTCTCAATGCATTGACCCAGGATGACGCCTATATCGCCAGGGCTACCGTATCCAACTATCGCCAGTTGAAACGCTTCATCAAGAATGCCCTGCGCAATCAAATCGAAGGCCATGGCTTTTCATTTGTTGAGGTCTTATCTACCTGTCCCACCAACTGGAGGACCAATGCGCAACAAACCTTACATTTTCTTGAAGATGAAATGGAGAAATACTTCCCGGTCGGGGAGTTAAAGAATCCTCTGGGAAAGGGGGATAAATAAATGTCCTTAATTAAGATCGCCCTGGCCGGAGAAGGCGGGCAAGGGGTTCAATCTATTGCCGAGATAATGGCGGAAGCAGCTTATAATCAAAACATGCAAACCATTTACATTCCCAACTTTGGACTGGAGCAAAGGGGCGGCGTATCCATCGCTTTCCTTCAATTCAGTGACCGGCGCATCGGCGCTCCCAAATTCAATAAAGCCGATGTGGTCATAGCCCTCAGTGAACGGGCTATCGGCCGTACAGCAGGATACTCTGACGAAAATACCATTTTTATGTATGACAACAGTTATCCGATACCCGAAGCTGAATTCCCGGAAAAAGCCAAGAAGGTTATTGGCATACCTGCCATCGAAATTGCGAATAATAAGCTGCATCCCCGGGTATTTAATATCATTATAATGGGGGCGGCCATCGGGCTGACTAAAATCGTGTCATTCGAGGCCGCCAAAGAAGCCCTGATACACAAATTGGCCTATAAGTTTGAGAAGGATCCGAATCTTAAAGAATTGAATTTCAAAGCACTGCAAATGGGAAAAGAAATGGCTGAAGCATCTATGCAGGAAGGAGTGGAAGTGCGTGCCTAAAGAAATGAAACCAATTTCGACCGAATTGGACAGGGCAATTTTTCACATCTTTCCCCAGTTTTGCAAAGGATGCGGGTTGTGCAAAGAGAAATGCCCCAACGATGTCTTGATCTGGTCGGAGAAACTTGGGGTATATGGCACCCCTTCAGTCAAGCCCAAAGACGAGGACAGCTGTATCGCCTGCAGTTTATGTGAAATGATATGTCCAGATGCGGCTATATATATCGAAAAGAAAGCCAAAAAGAAAAAGGCAGCACAGTAGAGTATTTTATAGCAACTTTGAGATAAACACTCCCACCTGGTGTGCGGGGTGTTTATTGCCGCATAGTCATTTTATTTAAGTTCTTGACATCTATTAGGGACAATGATAATATAATTCTTGCGCGCACGA
>NZ_DIPG01000006.1:0-1897 GCF_002426325.1 Syntrophomonas sp. UBA5494
ACCCCGGCGGCGGGTTTTGTCAGTCCTCTATCGGCTATCGCCATGGGTTTGGTAGTAGGACCTTTATGCTACCTGGCGGTCAGCAAAATGAAAGAGAAGTTCGGTTACGATGACGCACTGGATGTTTTCGGCATACATGGGGTCGGCGGAACCTGGGGGGCTTTGGCAACCGGAATCTTCGCCTCCACAGCCATCAATCCGGCAGGCATGGACGGTCTTCTGGCCGGCAATCCGGGGCAGCTTCTGGTGCAAAGCATTGGGGTGGTGGCAACTTATGTTTTTGCCGCTTTGATGACCTATGCCGTACTTAAAGCCATCAGCTTATTTACCAGCCTGCGCGTCAGCGAGGAGGAAGAAGAAGCCGGTCTGGATCTGTCCCTGCACGGTGAGGACGGTTACAGTAATGCGGATATGAGCGGGGAAGGCCATGCAGTAGCGGTTTGATATAATCATTCAGGAGGGAGCGGACAAATAACGGCTAGATGCCCGCGGGCAGATAAGAATCAGATTAAAATTTATTTAACCTGCAGTATCAGGAGGACGATTGTGTCCGACGTACTGCAGGTTTGGTCTTTAAGAGGCGCACGATATAGATTGAGGCACAGCCTTACCTTGTTAAAAGACGGTATATCGACAACCTGTGCCTTATTATGTCCCCCGGTTCTGACGTTAGCTCGGGGGATGCTTGATACTCTGGACAATAGGCATGCGCCGCCCGGTGCCGAAAGCCTTGCTGGTGATTTTTAGCCCCGGCGCCGCCTGGCGTCGCTTATACTCATTGCGATCCACCACCGTAATGATGTGCCGGACCGTCTCCGCATCGAAACCCCGGGCGATAATCCCGGCAGCGGACTCACACTGTTCTATGTAGAGATACAGGATCTGGTCCAGTATATCATAAGGCGGCAGGGTATCCTGGTCGGTCTGATTGAACCTGAGTTCCGCCGAAGGGGCTTTGACCAGAACCCTGGCCGGTATCAGTTCGGCATCCCGGTTGCAGAACCTGGAGAGCTCATAAACCATGGTTTTGGGCACGTCGGCCAGTACGCTCAAGCCCCCGCTCATATCCCCGTAAAGAGTGCAATAGCCCATGGCGATCTCGCTTTTATTGCCGGTAGACAGCACCAGATAAGCGAATTTGTTGGAAAAGGCCATGAGATAATTGCCGCGGATGCGGGCCTGTATATTCTCTTCGGTAGTGTCATAAGAACCGCTGAAGTAAGGGCTCAATGTATCCAGATAGGCCTGAAAGACCCCGGTGATGGGTATGGTATGCAGGTTAATACCCAGGTTTCTGGCTAAAGCCTCGGCGTCTTCCAGGCTTGCCGCCGAGGAAAACTGTGAAGGCATGGCCACACCCAGGACATTGTCCCGACCCAGGGCAGCGACCGCCAGGCAGGCCGTCAGGCTGGAATCGATGCCCCCCGACAATCCTAGAATCGTCTTGGAAAAACCCGATTTATGAACATAGTCTCTCAAACCCAATACCAGAGCGTTATATATTGATGATATTTCGTCCTCGGGGCTGTAGAGTAAGGTGCGCCCCGGGGCATTCAGGTCAAAGGTCTGGATGTCTTCTCTAAAACCGGCGGCAAAAGCCAGCATCTCCCCCTGACCGTCCACGATCAGGGAATGACCGTCGAAAATAAGCTCGTCATTGCCGCCTACCTGATTCACATAAATAAAAGGTATTTTGTGTCTTTGGGCATGATTGCTGATCAGACGGTAGCGCAGCTCTTCTTTGCCGGCATGAAAGGGTGAGGCGGAGAGGTTGATGAACACGGTAGCCCCGGCATCGGCCAATAATCTTATGGGATCGGAGCGGTAAGGGAGTTGGGCCGGCCAGAAGGCCGGGTCATTCCAGGCATCTTCGCAGATGTTGATGCCCAGGCGCTGG
>NZ_DIPG01000006.1:2064-9374 GCF_002426325.1 Syntrophomonas sp. UBA5494
TTGTGGCGTTCGGCCAGAACCGCTCCCCGGTAAATCAGCACTGCCGAATTGTGCAGGGATTTGCCGGCCTCCGCGGAGAAGGTTGGGGTTCCTATCAATATGCCCAGGCCGTCATATCGTTCTGACAGGGCCACGACCTTTTCCAGATAGCGCTGGGTCTGTTCCACAAACCAGGGGCGTTCCAGGAGATCCTGAGGCGGATAGCCGATGGTGGTCAGTTCGGGAAAAACTACCAGATCACTGCTATCCAGACCGGCCCTGGCGACAGCCTTTTCGATAATCCGGAAGTTGCCTTCCAGATCACCTACGGTAGGATTGATTTGCGCAATCGTCACTCTCATGTCAGTATCCTCATTCAGGTCCTATATACGGCTTACAGGGCCTCCCGCATTCTCCGCTATCCGCATTAAAGTCAAGTATAGGGCGCCAAGCAATCATCTCCAGTATTTTGGTTCAATTCAATTATAGCCGGGAACTTTAACGAGGGGTAACCGTTTTTCTTTCGAGATCGTATCCACAACTGTTCAAGTATACACATGCTAAACGGTAACATCCCTATTATACTGGCATAAATCTATATTAGGCAATGAGGCCGAGAACTGTAAAGGCTCCTCATGCCCTTTTTTATTGCTAATTATAGGGAGGTATTTTTTATGTGTGGAATCGCCGGTTGGATCGGATGGGATGACGGATACAAATACAAACAGCCTATAGTTGAAAAAATGGTTAAGACCATGATGCACCGCGGGCCTGACGCCCAGGGCATATGGGTATCCTCCCACGCGGTTTTGGGCCACCGCCGCCTGGTGGTGGTTGACCCTGCCGGAGGGGCTCAGCCCATGCGGAGACAACATCGACAAAAGAGCGGTGTGATCACTTATAATGGAGAATTATACAACACTGCCGAATTGAGGACGGAACTGCAATCCAGGGGCTATAGATTCCAGTCCAGAAATTCCGATACGGAAGCACTTTTGCTCTCCTATCTGGAATGGGGCCCGGATTGTGTGAAAAGACTTAATGGCATATTCGCTTTCGCCATCTGGGATGAAAATGAACAGACTTTGTTCATGGCCCGGGACAGGATGGGGGTAAAGCCCTTATTTTACAGCCAGAAGGACGATCAATTCCTGTTTGCTTCGGAATTGAAAGCTCTTCTGGCCAACCCCTTGATAAGGCCGCAGGTCGACGCCGCAGGGCTGGCCGAGATTCTGGTGATGGGGCCGGGGCGCACCCCCGGGCATGGCATATTTAAAGGGATTCTCGAGCTGAAACCCGGCCATGCCCTGCTCTACAGCCGAGAGGGAAGCAAGAGCGGGTCTTATTGGCAACTACACCACCGGACCCATCATGAAGATGCGAAAACCACCGCCGCCCACCTGCGCTGTCTCCTGGAGGATATAGTCGAGCGGCAGATGTCGGCCGATGTTCCGCTTTGTACGCTCTTGTCCGGCGGCCTGGATTCCAGTCTTATAACCGCCCTGGCCAGTAAACATACCGCCACTGATTTGGCGCCGCTGCATACTTACTGTGTGGAATATGAGCAGAGCGAAACCAACCTCAGGCAGGCAGAGGCGGGGGATGCCTTCTGGGCGGAGAAGATTGCCGGGTTCCTGGGAACCCGGCATCACAAGGTCCGGGTTCACCCCCGGGATCTGTACTATGCTCTGTACAATGCCCTCCTGGCCACAGATTTACCGGGCATGGCCGATATAGATACCTCCCTGATGCTGCTGTGTACGGAAATGCGCCAGGACTATGTGGTGGCGCTTTCGGGCGAATGCGCCGATGAGATTTTTGGGGGCTATCCCTGGTTTCACCACCCCTCCGCAACGGGTTTCCCCTGGATGAAGAACCTGGAAGACCGTATGGCTACGCTCTCGCCTGAAATAACCGCTCTGATCAAGCCGGAGCAATACCTTGATCACCGTTATACCCAGGCATTATCGGAAATTTCCCTGGAGCCTGGCGAAGATGAGGAAGATTCACTCAAAAAGCGGATTTCTTACCTGACCATGACCCGGTTTATGCCCACCCTGCTCAACCGCAAGGACCGCATGAGTATGGCCTCGGGCCTGGAGATCCGGGTGCCCTTCAGTGACCACCGCCTGGTGGATTATGTCTGGAACATCCCCTGGCAATTGAAAATGGCAGGCGGAGAGGTAAAAGGGATCCTGCGCCAGGCTGCACAGGGTTTACTGCCCGATGGAGCCCTACATCGGATCAAAAGCCCTTATCCCAAGACAGAACATCCCCTCTACGCGGAGATGGTACGCTCCCGGATGCGCTCCTTGCTGGATGACCGCTCTTCCCCGCTCCTGGAATTGGTGCAAAAGAGCTCGATCAAGCTTATTCTGGAGTCTCAGGGCAAATATTTCCGGCAGCCATGGTACGGGCAATTAATGGGAGATGTGCAGTGGCTGGCCTACCTGATCCAGACCGATGCCTGGCTGCGCCTCTACCGGGTGGAGCTGCAGCTTTAACCGCAGCCATCATTCCTTATGATCCAATGCCGCCACCGTTCAAGTTAGAGCGTTAGCGGCATCAAGGGTATCAGTCAGAGGCATTCCCGGCAGCGCAACCTAGCGCTGTCGGATATTCGGGCTGGGATTGAGCGCCCCGCTGTCTCAGGAAAGAATTGCACGCGTAAAACCAAGTATACAATATATAAGAGCTTTACCCCTTGAATAGCCGCCTAAATGGGTTTACAATTTCCATGGAAAGATTACAGGCATAACTCAATAGCAATAACGGACAATGGCGTCCGAGGTATGTTGCTCGGTAAAAAAAGCGAATCATATCCTTGAGGCGCTTTTTTAATGTCCTGAACCCTGAGGAAACTAACAAAGGCAGGTGGTGCGATTGAGCGGCAAAGTTATAGTGGCTAGTGCAGTCAGCGCCGAACGCAAGCTCATAGCCGACATTCTCCGCCGGGCAGGTTTCCAGGTAATGGCCGAAACCAGTGACGCCAGCCACACCTTGAGGCGGATCCGTTCCCTGTACTGCGATTTGATCATAATCGACAAGGGTCTGGACGGCGGAAAAGGCTCCAAACTGGCCGAGATCGTGACCCAGGATCAGTTGGCAGCAGTGATACTGCTGGTAGACAATGATATATCGCACCTGGATCGAAAAGGCCATTACCTTATTAAACCAGTCAGCAGCGAAAAGATCATTCCGGCAGTGGAGTCGGCTTTATGGTACTGGAAACGGGAGAGCGAATTGCGGGCGCGCATCAGGAAACTCGAGGAAAAGTTGGAAACCCGGATTGTGATAGACAAAGTAAAAGGATTGCTCATGGATGTGAATGGTTGGAGCGAAAGTGAAGCCCACCATTTTATTCAGAAGGAAGCCATGAATCATAGCCTCAGTCTGAGGCAGGCGGCCCTGTTGATAGCAGAGCGTTTGGCCGATGCCAAACGCAAATCTTAATAAGGAGTGATCAACAATGAATAACGCGCAGAATGCCAGTGTAATCGAAAAAGTAAAAAATAATGGGGTGAGATTCATTCGCCTGCAATTCACTGATGTGACCGGGGTCTTAAAGAATGTCTCCATTCCTGCCAGCCAGTTGGAGAAGGCTCTTGAGGGGGAATTGATGTTTGACGGTTCTTCAATCGAAGGCTTCGCCAGGATCGAGGAATCGGATATGTATCTCATTCCTGATCCCAGCACCTTTGCGGTGATGCCCTGGCGGCCGGCTAGTGGAGCGGTGGCCCGCTTGATCTGCGATGTCTATACCCCTGAACCCAACAAAATGCCGTTTTTAGGCGACCCGCGTTCCAACCTGAAAAGGATCGTCAAGCAGGCCGAAGATATGGGCTATGTGATGAACGCCGGACCGGAATGCGAGTTTTTCCTGTTCACCGTCGATGAAGAAGGCAATCCCTTGATTCATACCCAGGATGAAGCCGGTTATTTCGACTTGGCTCCGGTGGACCTGGGGGAAGACGCCCGCCGTGACATGGTGTGCACCCTGGAAGATATGGGCTTCGAGATTGAGGCCTCCCATCATGAAGTGGCCCCCGGGCAGCACGAGATCGATTTCAAATATGGTCCGGCCTTAAGGGTGGCCGACGACATCGCCACCTTCAAACTGGTGGTAAGGACCATCGCTCAGCGCCACGGACTGCATGCCACTTTCATGGCCAAACCGATTGCGGGCATCAATGGTTCAGGGATGCATACCCATCAATCCTTATCGACTTTGGATGGCCAGAATGTATTCTATGATCCTGACACCCCCAATCAGTTGAGCGATATCGCACGCTGGTACATGGGAGGCATCATAAAGCATGCCCGGGGTTTGACCGCTATAACCAATCCCACGGTCAACTCTTACAAGCGGCTGGTTCCGGGTTATGAAGCCCCGGTATATGTAGCCTGGTCGGAACAGAACCGCAGCGCCTTAATCAGAGTCCCCGCCAAACGAGGTGCGTCTACACGCGTTGAAGTGCGGCATCCTGACCCGACCTGCAACCCTTACCTGGCTATGGCCGTAATGCTGGCATCTGGGCTGGACGGCATCAAGAATAAGATCGAGCCCCCTGCTTCAATAGATGCCAACATCTATCGCATGAGCCAGGCAGAGCGGGAAAGGCTGGGGATTGCCAGCCTGCCCGGATCACTGGCCGAAGCACTCCAGGCCCTGGATGAGGATGAACTGATTAAGGACGCCCTGGGACCGCACATCTATACCAAATATGTGGAAAGCAAATGGGCCGAGTGGGAGCGTTTTTGCCTGGAAGTCCATCCCTGGGAGACCAAAGAATATCTGCGCAAATTTTAAAGGGATTAATTGGATGGAGAGGAGGGATTCCCGGTGTTAAAACTGGAAGGAGATATCAGAATTCCGAGCGGCTGCGCTATTGCCGCGGTTATGAACCGTTCCGCAGAGCGTTTCGATGGCCATACCATCATAGCTTCGATAGCCACTATGCACAAACGTTCCAACGGATTGGGCGGCGGCTTTGCCGCATATGGGATCTATCCGGAATACCGGGATTATTACGCCCTGCATGTTTTTTACGATGATGACGGCGCCCGGCAGATGTGTGAGAGATATCTGCAGCACCACTTCAGAATAAAAGACCGTGAGCCGGTGCCGGTGCGCCGCACCCGGAAAATAACCGACGCCCCGCTGATATGGCGTTACTTTGCGGTGCCCCGGGAAGATAGGCTTTACCGTGAACAGCTCGGGGAGGAGGACTTCGTGGCCCGGGTGATGATGACCATCAATTCCGACCTGCGCGGGGCCTTCGTGGCTTCCAGCGGCAAGGATATGGCTGCTTTTAAAGGGGTGGGTTACCCTGAGGATATCGGGGAGTTCTTCCGCCTCGAAGAATATCAGGCTTACCTGTGGACCGCACATGGCCGTTTCCCTACCAATACCCCGGGATGGTGGGGAGGAGCCCATCCTTTTACACTGTTAAACTGGTCGGTGGTGCATAACGGGGAAATCTCGTCCTACAGCACCAACCGGCGTTATCTGGAGATGTACGGCTACAAAATCTCGCTGCAGACTGACACCGAGGTTATCGCCTACGCTTTTGACTTCCTGATGCGCCAGCAGGGTCTGAGCCTGGAGGATACTATCGATGTGATCGCGGCTCCCTTCTGGTCGAACCTGGAGCAGGAGAAGCAGGCCCATCTGCGCCGCAAATATGCCGGTCTCCTATTGAACGGCCCCTTTTCCATCATCGTTGCCACCAACAACGGTCTTATGGCGGTTAATGACCGCATTAAGCTGCGCCCCCTGGTGGCTGCCACCCGGGATGAGTTTCTGTATGTGGCCAGTGAGGAGTCAGCCATACGGGCAGTTGCTCCAGTACTGGACAGAGTCTGGTCTCCGGGCGGGGGAGAACCTATCATCGGGCTGCTCTACAACAAGAAGGGCTTGTTGGAGGCGAGCCCGGTCGGGTTGCAGACGGATGCCCAGTCAGCCTAAGGCAGGTGAGAAATATGACCCTGAGCATGTTAACCCCCGCGTTCACAGTGGGCCGGAATGAAGAGCGCTGTATCCGCTGCGGGGTATGTGTAAACCAATGTATCAACGAAGTGCATCACCTGGATGAAGACGGCTTCATGTGGGTGACGGATAAAAACTGTGTGGGCTGCCACCGTTGTGCGGTGTTGTGCCCCACCCAGGCCCTGGCCATAACCGAGTTTCCACTGGCCTTCAGACCCAATAACTACTGGTCATCTGCCAGCCTGCGTGAGATCTATGCCCAGGCTGAAACCGGCGGGGTGCTGCTGACCGGCATGGGAAATCCCCGCCCTTACCGGAGTTACTTCGATCACCTCCTGCTAAATGCCAGTCAGGTAACCAATCCGTCCATAGATCCCCTGCGGGAACCCATGGAATTGACCACCTATCTGGGCAACCAGGCGGCCATGCTGGGAGAGCGGGAAAAACCGCTTTTGAAACTGGAGGTTCCGGTAATGTTCTCCGCCATGTCCTACGGCGCGGTGAGCCTCAATGTTCAGAAATCCCTGGCCAGAGCCGCCAGGGAGATGGCAACTTTCTGGAATACGGGCGAAGGCGGGTTGCATAGCGATCTTAAAGAGTACGCGGACTCTACCATCGTTCAGGTGGCATCAGGGCGCTTTGGGGTTACCCCCGATTATTTAAACAATGCCGCCGCAGTAGAAATTAAAATCGGTCAGGGGGCTAAACCGGGTATTGGCGGACACCTGCCGGCGGAGAAGGTTTCCGCGGATGTGGCTAAAACCCGCATGATCCCGGCCTGGTCTGACGCCATTTCCCCGGCTCCGCACCATGACATCTATTCGATAGAAGACCTGGCCCAGTTGATCGAGACCTTGAAAGTGGCCACCAACTATCAGAAGCCCGTCTCGGTCAAAGTGGCCGCCGTTCATAATATATCCGCCATCGCATCAGGTATGGTCAGAGCCGGAGCCGACATAGTGGCTATCGACGGTTTTCGCGGGGCCACCGGGGCTGCTCCCATGCGTATCCGTGACAACATCGGCATCCCCATTGAAATGGCCATTGCCCAGGTAGATCAGCGTCTGCGCGATGAGGGCATCAGGCAAAGTGTTTCGCTGGTGGCAGCCGGCGGGATCCGCAACAGTGCTGATGTGGTCAAAATCCTGGCCCTGGGGGCTGATGCGGTGTATATCGGCACAGCCGCGCTGATCGCCCTGGGCTGCCACCTCTGCCAGACCTGCTTTACCGGGCGCTGCAACTGGGGCATCGCCACTACCGACCGGCAGCTGAGCAAACGGCTTAATCCTGAAATTGGAGCTATCAGAGCCATAAATCTGCTCAAGGCCTGGGAGCACGAGAT
>NZ_DIPG01000006.1:9586-14121 GCF_002426325.1 Syntrophomonas sp. UBA5494
TGGAGTTGTTGGGCGTAACGGCGGCTGGAGATTAGGGGGATTTACATGAAGGTACAGAATAATTCCGAATACTGCCTGGGCTGCGGGCTGTGCCAGGTGTACTGCGCAGCCGCCCATGACGGTTACAACGGCAATGTGATTAAGGCCTTTAAAAAGGGAACCCCCCAGGCCCGGGCGGGTTTGATCAAAAAGAATCATGAATCCTGGATCAATACCTGCAGGCATTGCCAGGATGCCCCCTGCATCAATGCCTGCATCACCGGCGCACTACAGAAGGATGAAAAAGGCACCGTGTTTATTGACAGCCAGCGCTGTGTGGGCTGCTTCACCTGTGTAATGGTGTGCCCTTTTGGACATATACAGCCTTCCCGGGATTCTTCCCGGGCCATAAAATGCGATCTGTGCCGCGGCTTGTCCGGGACGCCTGCCTGTGTGGCTTTCTGTCCCAACGGCGCACTAAGACTGGCAGAGGAGGTGGATAGACCGTGAGATACGTTATAATAGGCAATTGCATCGCAGCGGCGGGGGCGGGAGAAGGCATCCGCAGCGCCGACCAGAAGGGAGAAATCACGATAATCGACGGGGAAAAGCGCGGTTGCTACACCCGCCCCTTGATAAGCTATCTCCTGGCGGGCAGCAAACCGTCTTCTCTGCTGTATTACCGCCCCGAGGAATTCTTTGCCCAGCAACAGGCCCGGGTAATAGCCGGCCGGGCAGTCAGGATCGATCCAGCCGAAGGCCAGGTTGTGCTGGAAGACGGCAGGAGCGTTGATTACGACCGCCTGCTCCTGGCTACCGGAGCCAGTCCGGTGATACCCGGCCTGCCCGGCATAGAACAGCCCTGGGTAAAAACCCTGTACACCTGGAAAGATGCCGAGGAAATTGAGGCCCTGATCGAAGCGGGAGGTACGGCCGTAGTCCTGGGAAGCGGACTGATCGGCATAAAAGCCGCTGAAGCCCTGCATCAGCGGAATATGAAAGTGGTGATAGTGGAGAAGCAGGAACAGATACTGCCCCGTTTATTGAGCCCCTGGAGCGCAACAGCAGCGACCCGGCATCTGGAAGAACAGGGCATACAGGTGCTGACCGGGCGCGAGGCCATGTCCATAACGGAACAGCATCAGGTCGAGCTGGATAACGGCGTTAAAATACCGGCCCAGCTGGTGATAGTGGCAGTGGGCACCCGGCCCAATCAAGCCCTGGCCCGGGATGCCGGACTGGAAACCGGACAGGGTATTATTGTAAACCGGCATCTGCAAACTTCAAACCCCAATATATGGGCAGCCGGGGATGTCATAGAGACCCGCAATATCTTGAGCGGAACTGCTGAGGTGATGGCTCTTTTGCCCCTGGCCCATCTGGAAGGCTACCTGGCGGGGTGCAATATGGCCGGCAAGTCTGCCAATTATCCCGGGGGGATATTTTTGAATGCGGTTCATTTTATGGGAATGCACATCATAGCTGCGGGCGACCCTAATAGCAGCGGCACAGTGCTGAACTGGCAAGAAGGGCAAAGCTCTCTGGAGCTGACCATCGACGGAGAATACCTGGTGCGGTATATCTCCATCAATATTCCCGGCATAACCGGACCGCTGACAGCCATAACCGAAAAACAGATGAAGATCGCGGCAGGGGAGTGGCAAGAATTTATCAAACAACCCTCCATAGCCAACCTGCCGGCGGCTTATCTGGCAGAGACAAGGAGGTGGGAGGATGATGGCAGTCTTCGATGCGGTTGATTACGACCAGCATTCACTCCTGGAGGCCTTGAAGGCCAGCCCCGATCAGGAGATCGAGGTATTGAACCTCAATGGCCACCGATACCTGGGCTGCGGTTGGAAGAATAGCAAGAGATTGGTATTGCGCGGCACTGCCGGAAACAACCTGGGGGCTTTCGCTGATGGACCCACTATTTTGCTCTATGGCAACGGGCAGGAAGGGGTCGGAAATACCATGAGCGACGGCGAAATCGTAGTATACGGCCGGGTGGGCGATATCGCCGGCTACGGCATGCGCGGCGGGGGTCTGTATATCAGGGATGATGCCGGATACCGCCTGGGGATACACATGAAGGCTTATCAGGATAAGCGCCCCGTCATTGTAGTGGGCGGCCAGGCCGGGGCTTTTGTGGGGGAATATATGGCCGGGGGCACCATTATCGTTCTGGGTGTTAACGGCTCCAATCGAAGCCTGATCGGGCCATATTGCGGAACCGGCATGTATGAAGGCGAAATCTATATGCGCGGCGAGGTCCCCCGGAGGCACCTGGCAGAAAATACTAAAACTGAAGTCCTGCATGGAGAAAAAGATTTACAGAGCATATTGCCTTATCTGATGCGATTCGCGGCGCATTTTTCATACGATATAGATCTCATTCTGGCGGAACCCTTTATCCGTTTAACAGCTGTGGATAAGCGCATCTTCTCCCATATGTATACCGGGTTTACGGGCTAGGACCTGACTGTAGAGACTAAATAGGCACATTGAACACAGGTGGTGAAGGAGGAAACCATATGGAATTTGTGAAAATGCATGGTCTGGGCAATGATTTTATTGTTGTAGAAGCCGCTTCTTTCGAGGATGCGGCCTGCTACCAGGCCGTGAGCGCAGCCTGGTGTGAACGCCATTTTGGGATTGGAGCCGATGGCATTCTGGTTACCGGGCAGGATTCCCGGGCAGACATATTCATGCGCATATTCAACCCCGACGGGTCGGAAGCTGAGATGTGCGGAAACGGCATCCGCTGCATAGCTTTGTATGCCCGTAAGGCGGGGCTGGTCGACCAAGATGCTTTTGCGGTGAAGACCCTGGCTGGAAACCGCCTGATACGCATTGTATCAGATGAAGCGGTGCGGGTAGACATGGGCCGTCCCATTCTGGAACGTCCTCTCATTCCGGTACAGGGAGAAGGCAGCAACCTGGATATCCCGGTAAATTCCTATGGTGAGTGGTTCAAGGTCAATGCCGTATCCATGGGCAACCCCCATGCCATCATTTTTACGGAGGATGTCAGCCAGGTGCCCCTGGCACAGTGGGGGGCCAATCTGGAGAGACATCCCATCTTTCCGGCAGCCACCAATGTAGAGTTCGTCGAGGTCAAGGGCAGTTCCGAGATCATCGTCAGGGTGTGGGAACGCGGGGCCGGTGTCACCCTGGCCTGCGGAACCGGCGCCTGTGCTTCGGTGGTGGCCGCACATCTGCAAGGCCACACCGGACGCGAGGTTCTGGTGCACCTGCCCGGGGGCGACCTTTTAATAGAATGGAACCGAAATGATGACCATGTCTACATGACCGGGCCCGCCCAGGCGGTATTCAGGGGCATTATCGGCGACGACAGTAATGTTTGAGGCTAAGGAGGAGTGATTTATTATGAAAGCGAACCAGGCTATGCAAAACCTGCCCCCTTATCTGTTCGCCCGCATCGAAAAAAAGATCGAAGAGGCCCGGGAGCGGGGCATAGATGTCATCAATTTGGGGATTGGGGATCCTGACCAGCCCACTCCCCAGCACATCATAGACGTTATGGCCCAATCGATTAATGACAGCCCCAACCATCAGTATCCCAGCTCAGCAGGGCTGCTGCGCTACCGCGAGGCCGTAGCCGGATGGTATGGAAGGCGCTTCGGGGTGCAACTGGATCCTAAAACGGAAGTGGTGTCACTTCTGGGCTCCAAAGAAGGCATCGCTCATATATCCTTTGCTTATCTGGATCCAGGGGATATCAACCTGGTTCCTGATCCAGGCTACCCGGTATACGCTATCGGCACTCAGCTGGCCGGAGGCAATCCCTTTGTGATGCCTTTGCATGAAGAAAAGGGTTACCTGCCCGTTCTGGAGGATATTCCGGCCCATGTAGCCAGGGAGTCTAAACTCATGTTTATCAACTATCCCAACAACCCCACCGGAGCGGTGGCGGATATTGGTTTTTACCATAAGGTCATCGAATTTGCAAGAGCTTACGATATTCTGGTGTGCCATGATGCGGCTTATTCCGAACTGGCTTATGATGGCTACCAGGCCCCCAGTTTTCTACAATTGCCCCAGGCCAAAGAAGTGGGGGTTGAATTCCACTCCCTCTCCAAAACCTACAACATGACCGGATGGAGGATAGGCTGGATGGCGGGCAACAGAGATGCGGTGGAAGTGATGGGGCGCTTCAAATCCAACGTGGATTCGGGTGTTTTCCAGGCCATACAGTATGCCGGGATAGCTGCTTTGGAAGGTCCTCAAGACGCCGTGGCGGAACTGCAGCAAATGTACCAGGAGCGCCGTGATGCGGCAGCGGAAGGTATGAAGCAATTGGGCTGGAAATTCAGGCCCCCCCTGGGCAGCTTCTATATGTGGGTCAAGGTGCCTGCTGATTATACATCGGCTGAATATTGTGAAATGATTTTGGAAAAAGCCCAGGTCATCCTCACCCCCGGAAACGGCTACGGACAGTACGGGGAAGGTTATTTCCGGATTGCTCTTACCGTGGACACCTCCAGGATCATTGAAGCCTTTAAGCGCATAAAAGCCATAAGCTGAACCGAAGG
>NZ_DIPG01000006.1:14370-21749 GCF_002426325.1 Syntrophomonas sp. UBA5494
CCGTCGCTCGCTCTGCACAGCTTACTGAGCGATTGATGCTGCCCGGCGGCTTCAGGTGCAGGAGCGGCCCGGCCAATCACAGGAGGAAAAAGTGCAAATAATTGACCTCACCCATTTGATTTCGGAGGACATGCCGGTTTATCCGGGCACTGCGGGGCCCAGGATGCGGCTTGCCAATTCTTACGATGTACATGGGTTTAAAGAGACTTTGATCAGCATGTATACGCACACCGGGACCCATATGGACCCTCCGGCGCATCTCTTTCCAGGCCGAACCACCCTTGACAAGTTCCCGGTTTCGCAATTCGTGGGCAAAGCGTTGGCAATAGATTGCTCCGATTTGACAGCCGGACAGTCTATCACTGTGGAGCGTATCAACCGGGTCAGGGAAAAGGCCGACCAGGCGGAGTTTATCCTTTTCCGTTCCGGCTGGGACCGATACTGGGGAACGGATGATTATTTCGGAGACTATCCTTGTATCGCTGATGATGTTGCCGACTACTTGATAAAAGGGAATAAAAAAGGGGTGGGAGTAGACGCCATAAGCATCGATCCTATCAGCGACCAAAACCTGACCATGCACAAAAAGCTGTTTAAGTACAATGAAATGGTGGTCATAGAAAACCTCACCAATTTGCACCTGCTGGGCGGCGGCCTGTTTACACTATGCGCCTTTCCCTTAAAACATATTGATGCGGACGGCTCTCCCGTCCGGGCGGTGGCTCTGCTGGACTGATCAAGGCATGGCCTGAAGGCCTTCAATATTTTAACGGTTATTTCCCGCTCATAAAGGCTGAAGCCATGATAGGGGTTTTGCCTTATCATTTAACCCCGCGACTGGCTCAGTGTTGATAGAAATGGGGACCCTATGAAAAAATAATCATAGGGTCCCTTTTAGCGCGGCGAAAAATTTCTCGTAAACCGCCGTATCAAGCCCTTGGCCATTAAAACAATGAGTTGCTTTAATAAAAAGTTGTTGTAACATTATACACTCGGTTGTATAATTATAAGAGTTTTTAACTTTGAATTATAACAAGGAGGCCTGAGGGCGTTGCATAAGGTTGGAATTGTAGGCGACGGCTATACCGCCGCGGAATTGTTGAGAATACTGGCCCAACATCCTGCGGTTCAAGTGGTCGCGGTATTATCCACGGAAAATATAGGCCAACGTATTGATTATTTATATCCCCATCTCAGCGGTTTTTGTGACCTGACCTGCGAAGAGAGCGACGTAAAAAAACTGGCGGGTCGCTGTGAAGCAGCCTTTCTGGCGCTTCCCCACGGGGTTTCCATGGAAATGGCCCCGGAGCTGCTGGCAGCGGGCATCAAGTGCATTGATCTGGGAGCCGATTTTCGCCTGAAAGACGCGGCCCTTTACGAGCATTATTACGAACTGCTCCATGCTCAACCGGGCTTGCTCAAAGAAGCGGTATACGGCCTGCCAGAATTATACCGCCAGGAAATCAAAGCGGCCCGTCTGATCGCCAATCCGGGCTGTTTCCCTACCAGCGCCATTGTACCCCTGGCGCCGCTCTTGCGAGCGGGGGTGCTGGAAGGCGAAGGTCTGGTGATTGACTCCAAGAGCGGCGTATCCGGGGCGGGGCGCACCCTGAAACAGAGCAGCCACTTCTGTGAGGTCAATGAGGGCATAAAGGCTTACGGGGTGGGCAGCCACCGCCACGGCCCGGAAATCGCTCAGGAACTGAGCTTGGCGGCCGGGTGTGAAGTGGAAATGGTTTTCACCCCGCATCTGGTTCCCATGAACCGCGGCATCCTCACCACTGCTTACGCCCGGCTGGCCCAGGGGGTTAAGGCCGAAAAGGTGCGCGCCACCCTGGAGGAATTCTACCATCAGGAGCGCTTTATCAAAATACTGCCGGGTGATACCGTGCCCAATACCAAATGGGTGTATGGCAGCAACTATGTACATATCGGGCTGCATGTCAGCCCGCTCAGCCGGCGAGTCATTCTGGTATCGGCCATAGACAATCTCAACCGGGGGGCTTCCGGTCAGGCCGTGCAAAACCTCAACCTGCTGCTGGGGCAGCCCGAGCACGAGGCTATAGCCGGCGCCGGGGTATACCCTTGATAACGACCCGATAAGTTGAAGCGGAGGAAATAACAATGAAAGTAATTGAAGGAGGCATAACCGCGCCCCAGGGTTTCCTGGCCCAGGGGGTGTGTGCCGAGATTAAATATAAGAACCGCCGGGACGTAGCGGTCATCTATTCAGCGCTGCCCTGCACTGCAGCCGCAGTTTATACCACTAATGTCGTCCATGCGGCCTGCCTGGATGTGTGCAGAAGTCATCTTGAAAACGGCAGGGCTCAGGCGATTGTGGTCAACAGCGGCAACGCCAACGCCTGCACCGGGAAACAAGGGCTGGACGATGCCATTGAAACCGCAGTTTACGCAGCCGGGTTGCTGAATATCGAGCCTCAGGATGTCTTGGTGGCCTCCACCGGGGTCATCGGGGTGCAGCTGCCTTTAGAGCGGGTGCTCTGCGGGGTAAAGCAGGCGGTTTCCACCCTGACCCCAGAGGGCTCGGGCAATACCGCTATGGCCATTATGACCACCGATCTGGTGAAGAAAGAGATAGCAGTGCAGATCGAACTGCAGGGCAGAACCGTAACTATCGGCGCCATTGCCAAAGGCTCCGGCATGATCCACCCCAATATGGCAACCATGCTGGCCTTCATCACCACTGATGCCAACATCGAAGCGGAGTGCCTGAATAAACTGCTTAAATCCTCGGTAGGGATTTCATATAACATGATCAGTGTGGACCGCGATACCTCGACCAATGACATGGCCGCGATCCTGGCCAATGGACTGGCGGCCAACCCGGTCATTGATGATGAACACAGCCCTGATTACAAGACTTTCAAGGCGGCTCTGGACTATGTCAACACCGCCCTGGCCAAAAAAATCGCCCGGGATGGCGAAGGGGCCAATCATCTGGTGGAGGTTCAGGTGGTTGGAGCTGCGGATCAGAATGCGGCCCGCACCATAGCCCGCTCTATCACCGCATCCAACCTGACCAAAGCCGCTATTTTCGGCCATGATGCCAACTGGGGACGCATTTTGGCTGCAGCCGGCTACTCCGGGGCCGTTTTCGATCCTTCCCGGGTAGACATATACCTGGGGCGGGAAAAGATGTGCCAGAACGGCATGGGCTTGAGTTTTGACGAGGAAAAGGCCCGTAAAGAGCTGGAGCGGGAGAACGTGACCATCATCGTGGATTTGAAGTCCGGTGATGGTCAGGCTACTGCCTGGGGATGCGACCTCTCCTACGACTATGTGAAAATCAATGCGGACTACCGCACCTGATACGGGTGTATACACACATTCCCAGAAGTGGGCATAGACTGGATACTGGCGGATCGATTTAGTAACCGTGAGGAGGAGAAAGAGATGCACCTGTCAGCCCTGGAAAAAGCTGAGATCCTGGTGGAGGCCTTGCCATATATAAAGGAATTTTACGGGCGCACCGTGGTGATAAAATACGGCGGCGCAGCCATGGCGAAATGCGACCTCAAACAGAAGATCATGCAGGATATCGTATTGATGAAATATGTGGGGATGAACCCTATCGTGGTGCACGGCGGGGGGCCGGAGATCACCCAAATGCTGAAACGCCTGGGCCTCAAGAGTGAATTCGTCAACGGGCTCCGGGTCACCGACCGCTCAACCATGGAAGTGGTGGAGATGGTTCTGGGGGGCAAGGTCAATAAAGAGATCGTAGCCGGCCTCAACGCCAACGGCGGTCAAGCCATCGGCATCTCCGGCAAAGACGGCAGCCTGATCAAAGCCCGCCCGGTAGGGGATACTGCCCAAATGGGCTATGTGGGTGAGGTGGTGCAGATTAACCCGGGGATCATTGAAACCCTGATCGCCAACAACTATATCCCCGTCATCGCGCCCATCGGCATCGATGAAAACCAGGACAGCTACAATATCAATGCCGATCTGGTGGCTTCGGCTATCGCAGCTGCCATGAAAGCTGATAAACTGGTGTTATTAACCGATGTTCCCGGACTGTTGAAAGATGCCCGGGATCCTTCCACACTGATTTCGGTATTGAAACTGAGCGATGTCGATCAGTATATAAAAGACGGCACCATCGCCGGAGGCATGCTCCCCAAGGTGGATTGCTGCCTGGAAGCGGTGCGGGCCGGGGTAGGCCGAACCCATATCATCGATGGCCGGGTTCCGCATGCCATCCTTTTGGAGATATTCACCAAAGAAGGTATAGGCACTATGGTGGTTGATGAGTGAGCTTTCAGACCTGCAGTTTAAATTTAGGGAGGTCGCAGTTATGAGCAATGTTGATATTGCTGCTCAGGGGCAGCAGTACATAATGAACACCTATGGGCGCTATCCGCTGTCCTTTGTGCGCGGGCAAGGGGGCCTGCTGTGGGATGCGGACGGCAAAGCCTATCTCGATTTTGTGGGCGGCATCGCGGTCTGCATCCTGGGACACTGCCACCCCGAGCTGGTGGCAGTAATCAAAAAACAGGCCGAGACCCTGTGGCATATCTCCAATCTGTACTGGATTGAGCCGCAGGTCAAAGCGGCCGCCAAACTGGTGGAAGGCTCCGGCCTGGATAAGGTCTTCTTCTGCAACAGCGGCGCCGAGGCCGTCGAAGCCGCTATAAAACTGAGCCGCAAATACTTTTACCGCCAGGGTCAGCCCCGGCGCAATCACATCATCAGCTTTTTACAGTCTTTTCATGGACGCACCCTGGCCGCGGTTACCGCCACCGGACAGTTGAAATACCAAGAAGGCTTTGCCCCTCTGCCGGAGGGCTTCCAGTACGCCGAGTTCAATAATCTGGATTCAGTGAAAGCCTTGATCAATGAAGAGACCGCTGCGGTTTTAGTTGAACCGGTGCAGGGCGAGGGCGGCATCAGGCCGGCCCGGGCCGACTTCCTCAAAGGCTTGCGGGATTTATGCGACCGAGAAGGCATTCTGCTCATTTTTGACGAGGTGCAGTGCGGCATGGCACGCACCGGCAGTCTGTTCGCCTACCAGAACTACGGGGTCAAGCCTGATATAGTCTCAATAGCCAAGGGACTGGGGGGAGGTTTCCCCATCGGAGCGATGCTCAGCACCGACCGGGCCGCCAGCGGCTTTGCCCCCGGCGACCACGCTTCAACCTTCGGGGGCAATCTCCTGGCAACCGCGGTTGCAGAACAGGTTTTGAAAATAATAAGCGCCAGGCCTTTCCTGGACCGGGTCGGCCAGGCCGGGCAGTATTTGATGAACAAGCTGCAGGGCATCTCAGACTCGCGCATAGTGGAAATTCGCGGTCAGGGGCTTATGGTGGGGATTGAGATGTCTGTGGAAGTGGCTGACATCATTAACCGCTGCATGAGCAAGGGCCTGCTGCTGGTAGGAGCCGGCCCCAAAGTGGTGCGCATGGTGCCTCCCCTGACGGTGAGTGATGATGAGATCGAGCAGGCTGTGGCTATCTTTGCCCAGGTTTTGGGGGAATCAGCTGCCGGCTGAAATCATCGCCTAGAAGAAATATATATATGAAGGAGTGTATTAAATGTACCAACTCAGTGATCTCATACGGGGCCGGGATTTTATAAGCATACATGACTTTACGCCGCAGGAAGTGGCTTACATACTTGAAGCCGCGGTTGAAATTAAAAAGCTTCAGAAAAAGGGTGTCGCCCATTCTTACCTGGCCGGAAAAACCCTGGGCATGATCTTTCAGAAGGCTTCCACCCGCACCCGGGTGGCTTTTGAAGTAGGGATGTATCAACTGGGCGGCCATGCCCTGTTTTTAAGCCCCAGAGACATACAATTAGGCCGGGGTGAAACCATCAAAGACACCGCACTGGTTCTGGCCCGCATGTTGGACGGCATTATGATCCGCACCTTTGATCATGATGAAGTGCTGGAACTGGCCCGCTGGTCCTCGGTTCCGGTCATAAACGGCCTCACCGACCTTCTGCACCCCACCCAGGTGATCGGCGATATGATGACCATTCTGGAGCATAAAGGCGGGCTTAAAGGCCTGAAACTGGCCTTCATCGGCGACGGCAACAATGTGGCCCATGAATTGCTTTACGGAGGCGCCAAGGTGGGCATGGACGTAGTCATCGCTTCTCCGGGCGGGTATGAACCTGATCCGGTAGTTTTCAAACAAGCCCGGGAAGATGCGGAACAGAGCGGGGCCAGGCTGTGGGTGGTTAACGATCCGGCCCAGGCCGCTCAAGATGCCGATGTCATCTATACCGATGTCTGGGCCAGTATGGGGCAGGAAGAGCAGGCCGGTCAGAAAGAGCAGGCCTTCCGGAGTTATCAGGTTAACAACCAGCTGATGAGCCTGGCCCGCCCTGATGCCATAGTATTGCATTGCCTTCCCGCCAAACGGGGCAAAGAAATTACCGACGAGGTCATGGACGGACCGCAGTCAGCCATTTTCGACGAATCGGAGAACCGTCTCCATGCTCATAAAGCCATCATGGCTTTAACCATATAAACTTGCAGGTTCTGATTATTTTGGGGGAGGGGATGGAGTCGAACTGGGTGATTGAAGAAGCCAGGCCGGAGCACATACCAGCTATGATAGAATTCTGGCAGGAAATCGATGGGGTCGGCCTGGGCCGCAGCGATGAACCCTGGGCATTGGAGATAATGCTGACCAATAATCCGGGCTCCTGCTTGATAGCATGGCAGGGAGAAACTATGGTGGGCACCATTCTGGGCGGATTCGACGGCCGGCGGGGGATGATATATCATCTGGCGGTTTCGCCCCCCTGGCGCCGTCGGAAGTTGGGAAAGGTTCTGCTGGAGCGCTGTCTCAAAGTAATGAGGCAGCGGGGAGCCGTCAAGGTAAACCTGTTCGTTTACCGGGACAACAGCGGTGCCATCACTTTTTACGAAGGACTGGGCTGGGTGCAAAGAGAGGACATCCATGCTTATTCCTGGGATTATCCGGCCGGCTTTGAAGAAAATTGACGAACAGGGGATTGAAGCGGGTTAAAATATTAATGTCATAAATATCACTATTGGGAGGAAAACACATGGCCAAAATCATTCTGGCATATTCGGGAGGGCTGGATACCTCCATCATCATTCCCTGGCTGCGGGAGAATTACGGCTATGAGGTCATCGCATTCTGCGCCGACCTGGGACAGGGTGAAGAATTGGACCCGGTGCGTGAAAAAGCGGTTAAATCAGGGGCCTCCAAGATTTATGTGGAAGACCTGAGAGAAGAATTCGTGCGCGAGTATGTCTACCCGGTGATGAAATCCGGAGCCATATATGAGGGAAAATACCTCCTGGGGACTTCTTTTGCCCGGCCTTTGATCGCCAAATACCTGGTCAAGGTGGCCGAGATGGAAGGAGCTGAGGCGGTATG
>NZ_DIPG01000006.1:21948-23549 GCF_002426325.1 Syntrophomonas sp. UBA5494
TTGAATCCCGACCTCAAAATTGTAGCCCCCTGGAGGGAATGGAACATCAAGTCCCGGGAAGACGCCATTGATTATGCCCTGGCTCACGGAGTGGAGATCCCGGTCAGTAAGGAAAAGATCTACAGCCGCGACCGCAACCTGTGGCATATCTCCCACGAAGGCGGAAATCTAGAGGATCCCGCCAACGAGCGCAAAGATGATGTCCTGGTGTTGACCGTACCGCCGGAACAGGCCCCGGATAAACCCGCCTATGTGGAGATAGGCTTCGAGCAGGGCGAACCGGTATCCCTGGACGGCAAGGATTACGGCCCGGTGGAACTCTTGAGTGAACTCAACCGCTTGGGCGGGGCCAATGGGGTGGGGATCGTCAGCCTGGTGGAAAACCGCCTGGTGGGGATGAAATCCCGCGGCGTGTATGAAACCCCGGGAGGAACCATCCTTTACCGCGCCCATGAAGAACTGGAGCGGCTTACCCTGGACCGCCGCACCCTGCAATTCAAAGAGCAGATGGCGGTAAAATATGCCGAACTGGTTTATGACGGCAACTGGTTCACAAAACTGCGCTACGCCATGGATGCATTTATCAACGAGACTCAAAAGACCGTGACCGGGTCGGTCAGGGTCAAGCTCTATAAAGGCAGTTGCGAAGCGGTGGCCTCCCAATCACCCTATTCTCTTTACAATGAGCAACTGGCCACCTTCAGCCAGGATGAATTCTACAGCCACCAAGATGCCGAAGGATTCATCAACCTTTTCGGCCTGCCTTTGAAAGTGCAGGCTTTGCTGGAGCGGAGAATTAAAAACCAGCAAGGTTGAGCGCCAGCTTTTCCTGGCATAATTAGCAACCATATCGGAAAGCTGATTTGGAAAGTACAGCAGGATGTCCGGCATCCTGCTGTACTTTTTCATAGTATATGAAAATCAGCGAAAAACCCTGTCCTATTTGACAACCAGCTACAGGTGATTTCCGAAGAGCCGGGGTTGGCTAGGTTCATAAAAATGGGGGCAGGATTGGCTCATGTTTTCGTTGGGCGGGGGTTTATTCATTTGACATCGTAAATAAGCATAAGCATTTGTCAAAACCCTCATACTAGGGTTTACTATAGGCATGGAGGTAATCAAATGGATACTTCTGCTTTCATGTTCGCCTTTGCCTTGACCCTGGCCGCGGGCCTTTCCACCGGAATCGGCAGTGTGCTGGTTTTTTTCACCAAAAACGACAATACCAAGTTTCTTTCCGTCGCGCTGGGTTTTTCCGCCGGGGTCATGATCTATGTTTCAATGGTCGAAATCTATCAGAAGGCCAGAGAAGCATTAGGGCAGGTTCTGGGACCCAGCGCAGGCGATTGGGCCACCGCCGGGGCCTTTTTTGCCGGGATGTTTTTGATTGCGCTTATAGACCGCTTGGTTCCGGCGGAAGAAAATCCTCATGAACCGCATAGAGTCGGAGAGATCCGGGAGGCTTCCTCCCGACCGGTGGACTCGACCAAACTCATGCGGATGGGCATGCTGACCGCTTTGGCCATCGCCATTCACAACTTCCCGGAAGGGCTGGCGACTTTCACCATGGCCATTAAAGACCCTGGCCTCGGCATTGCCAT
>NZ_DIPG01000096.1:0-151 GCF_002426325.1 Syntrophomonas sp. UBA5494
ATACTCGCTATGGTGCTGTATTGGGGCGGAAAAGACATCATTGGTGAAATATACTATAATATAAAAAACTTTCGGCACCGGGAGTGTTAAGAGCAATGGATCATTTAAAGAACATCCCCAATATGGACGAGATATTAAAACATCCTGAAGT
>NZ_DIPG01000096.1:400-824 GCF_002426325.1 Syntrophomonas sp. UBA5494
CATCAAAACCCGCATCAGCGCACTGACCACCGGGACTTTGCAAGAGGTGGTCAATGGCACCGGAGTAGTTCTGCATACCAACCTGGGCAGAGCCCCGTTAGCTGAGTCCGCTCTGGAGGAGATCCANNCTGCAGAGCGGAGAGAGGGGTTCCCGCTATCGCCACCTGGAAGAACTGTTAATCACGCTGACCGGGGCTGAAGCAGCCCTGGTGGTAAACAACAACGCCGCAGCCGTGTTACTGGGCTTAAATACCATGGCTGCAGGGCGCGAAGTAATTGTCTCCCGCGGCCAATTAGTGGAAATTGGCGGGGCATTTCGCATACCTGAAGTTATGAAGGCTTCCGGGGCCCGTTTGGTTGAAGTGGGGACAACCAATAAAACCTACCCCGGAGATTTCCTGGAGGCCATCCGGCCCGAAACCGC
>NZ_DIPG01000096.1:983-8930 GCF_002426325.1 Syntrophomonas sp. UBA5494
ATCTGGGCAGCGGGGTGCTTTTTGACCTCAGCCCCTGGGGGCTTAAAGAGGAACCTACGGTACAGGCCTCAATCAATGCCGGAGCGGACGTGGTTACTTTCAGCGGCGATAAGCTCTTAGGGGGACCGCAAGCCGGCATCATTGTAGGAAAAAAGACCTATATCGATGCGATGAAGAAAAACCAGCTTTTGCGCGCCCTAAGGGTGGATAAGCTGACTATTGCGGCCCTGGAGGGCACCCTTAAGACCTATTTAACTGCAGAGCCACAGCTGCTGGTTCCGGTTCTGCGGATGCTGACCGTCAGCGCAGAGGAATTGGAACAGAGCAGCTTCAGGCTCTGCAGCCAGTTGCAGGAGGCGATCGGGGATCACCCCCAGGTAGTCAGCATCATGACGGTAGCATTGGAGGACCGGGTGGGCGGCGGCGCCTACCCCATACATAGCCTGCCCGGATTCGGGGTGGAAATTGCCTTTAAAAGCCGGCTTGAGACCATTGCCAGGCTCCTGCGCGAATCCCGTCCCGCCCTTTTGGCAAGGATACAGGACAATTGCCTCCTGATCAGTGTGCGCACCCTCAGGGCCGGGGACCTGCAGCAAGTTGCAGGGCTGTTGCAGCAGACCCTGCACCGGCTCGGTATGGAGGACAAAACTGGCGCCCCTGAAGGCCTGAAGGAGAGATGATCATGAAGAGATTTATTGTCGGCACCGCAGGACATATTGATCATGGCAAGACTACTCTGGTAAAAGCCCTGACCGGGGTTGATACCGACCGTCTCAAAGAGGAGAAACAGCGCGGCATTTCAATTGAACTGGGCTTTGCTCCCTTCAAGCTGCCCAGTGGGCAGAAGGCTGCCGTTGTCGATGTTCCCGGTCATGAGCGTTTTATCCGCCATATGCTGGCCGGTGCTTTTGGTATAGATATGGTCCTGCTGACCATCGCCGCTGACGAAGGCATCATGCCGCAAACCCGGGAACACATGGATATCATCGAGTTGTTGGGGGTTGATAAAGGCCTGGTGGTGATCACCAAAATGGATCTGGTCGATGAGGAATGGATGCTGATGGTGGAGGAGGAAGTCAGCGAATACCTCAAAGGGAGTATTCTGGAGGGAGCCCCGATTATCGCGGTCTCGGCAGTGACAAAGGAAGGGATACCCCAACTTCTGGCGGCTATTGAGAGCATCGCGGAGCAGGTGCAGGAAAGAAGTGCGGAAGGCTATGCCCGCTTGCCCATCGACCGGGCTTTTACTATCGCCGGCTTTGGAACCGTGGTGACCGGCACCCTGTGGTCGGGGCAGATCAATACCGGCGACGCCCTGGAGTTGATGCCCAGCGGGCTTCATGTCAAGGTGCGCAATCTCCATGTACATAATGAAAGAGTGGCTACGGCTTATGCGGGACAAAGGGTGGCCGTCAATCTGCAAGGCATAGAGCTGGCCGAGGTGAGTCGGGGCGAATTACTGGCCACACCGGGGGTTCTGGCACCGAGTTACCGCATCGACGCCCGCCTTAAATTGATCAAATCCAGCAAACGCAATTTGTCCAACTGGAACCGGGTGCGCTTTCACCTGGGAACTGATGAGACCATGGGGCGGATAGTCTTGCTGGATCGTGAACAGCTTAATCCGGGGGAGGAAGCCCTGGTGCAGCTGGTTATGGAGAAGCCGGTGGTGGCTTATAAAGGAGACCGCTTTGTAATTCGCTATTACTCTCCCGTAACCACTATCGGCGGCGGAGTGGTGATTGATCCTCAGGCCCCCAAGCAGAAGCGCTTCAGGGAGGAAGTCCTGGAAGAATTGAGCATGAAAGAGGAAGGCAGTCTCTACGAGCGCATCCTTTTGGAATTAGAAAACAAGCCCGAAGAAATCATGTCTTTGCCGGACCTGGTGAAACTTACCGGTAGTACGGTCTCCGCAGTTTCGGCCGAGCTGGAACAGCTACAACAGGATGGCATGGTTGAAGACCTTAAGAATGGAGATTACATAAGCCAGAAAGGCCTGGGGCTTATCCGCGAACACATTCACGATTGGCTGCAAAAATACCACCGCCAGTACCCGCTGCGCAGCGGCTATTCACGGGAAGATCTGCGCAGCCGGTTTTTTTCCAAAATCAATGCCCGCCGTTTCAATTTGATCGTCAAATACCTGGAAGAACAAAACTTCCTGGTGTCGGTGCAGAATAACCTGGCTCTGCCAGAACATGAGCCTGTGCCCGGGCCTCAAGAGCAAGAAATAATAAACCGGGTTATGATTGCTATGGAAAAGGACCTTTTTAGCCCTCCCGCCTTGAATGAATTAAAGGCGGTTTTACAGGTAAGCGATAGCGCTTTCAACGAGGTGGCGGCCTATCTGTTGGACAGCGGGCAGCTGGTGAAAATCAGCCAGGAAATGGTTTTCTCCGCCAAGGCCTTGCAGACCGGCAAACAGATTCTGCAGGATTTCTTTGCCAGCCAGAGAGAATTGACCCTGGCGGCGGTCAGGGATCTGTTCAATACCTCTCGTAAGTACGCTCTGCCTTTGATAGAATATTATGATAGGATTCGTTTTACGAAAAGAGTGGGAGACATCAGGGTTAAGATCTAATCGCTGCAGTGGAGGATTTTGTATTGTATAGAGTTGGGATACCTCGCAGTTTGGCTTACTTTTTTTACCTGCCGCTGTGGAAAACCTTTATCACTGAATTGGGCCATGAGGTGATCGAATCCCCCCCTACCAGCAGGGCGATACTGGATCGAGGGGTCAAAGAGGCCGTTAACGATGCTTGCATACCCATCAAGCTATATCATGGACATGCCGCTTACCTGGCGGAGCGATGCGATTTACTGTTTTGCCCGCGACTGGTCAGCGTCCGCAAACACGGCGACTTTGGCAGTGAAACCTTCTGCCCCAAATTTCTGGGTTTGCCGGACATGGTGCGTCTGGCTTTGAACCCCCTCCCACCGCTGATCGATGTGCGCATAGATTTGAAGCAGCCTCGAACCGGACTGTGGGATGCCGCCTGTGAGGTGGGGCAAAAATTGGGGCATGGACAGGCCGAGATCAAGCGGGCTTTGCGCCTGGCGCAAGCCGCCCAGCAGAGCTTCCGCAACCTCTGCCAGCGGGGCGTACTGGTTCCGGATGCCCTGGAAGCGGTTTTAAACGGAAAGAAGGTCTCCCCGAAAGCTACGCCCGGCCATGACCTCACCATCGCGGTGGTCGGTTATCCCTATGTGATTTATGATCCTTATATTAATGCCGGGCTGTTTAAGATATTGCAAGAGGAAGGGGTAAACATCGTAACCCAGGACATGCTGACAGATCAGATTTTGAACCGGCAAGCCCGAGAGCTGCCCAAGACCCTGTTCTGGTACTTTTCCAACCGGGCCGTTTATGGAGGACTGCATTTCATGAAGAAAGGCCGCGTGGATGGGATGATTCATGTGACTGCTTTCGCCTGCGGGCCTGACTCCATGGTGGATCGTCTTCTGGAAATCGAGGTACGACGCCGCAGCAGTATGCCCTATCTGGCCATAGCGGTTGATGAACACACCGGAGAAGCCGGAGTAAGGACAAGAGTCGAAGCCTTTCTGGACATGCTGCGTTATCAGAGGAAGGGAAAATGAAAATCAGTTTTCCCCGCATGGGGTATTCATACATAGCTTTTAAATGGCTGGTGGAAAATCTCGGCCATGAGTGTATCGTGCCTCCCGAACCCAGCAATCACACGCTGGATCTGGGAGTGCGCTATGCCCCCGAATTTGCCTGCATTCCCTTCAAGATCCTATTGGGCACCTATATCGAAGTAGCCCAAATGGGGGCGCAAGCAGTCATTACCTCCGGAGGGATGGGGCCTTGCCGGGCCGGATACTACTGGGTGATGCACAAGTACCTGCTAGAGGAAATGGGTCTGCCCATGCAGATCATAGCCATGGAAATGCCCCTTTTGAACCTGGGTGACTTCTGGGGAAAGATCAACCGGCTGCGCCGCAGCGGCGGGGTTTCATTAAAAGAACTGGCCCGGATACTGAAGATAACCTGGGAAAAGGTTAAGGCCATCGACGACATAGAAATCCGTTCCCATCAGGTGCGGCCGCTGGAGGTCAAGCGGGGCGACACCACCCGGGCCATCAATGAAGGACTGGCTTTTATAGACGCGGCCCAGCGGGAACACGAAATCGCCGAGGCGCGCCAGGAAGCCTTGGCTCGCTTGGACAGGGTTCCGCAGGATCAGAGCCGGAATCCTTTGAAAATCGGTATTATCGGCGAGATTTACGTGGTATTGGAACCGGCTGCCAATCATTATATTCAGCTGCTGCTGGGGGAGATGGGGGTGGAAACCGACCGCTCCATTTATCTGAGCGCTTATGCCCGTAAGAACACCATTGTAAATCTGGAAGGGGATCTTTTCGCCATCGCCCGCCCTTACCTTAATGAAGCCCCTATCGGCGGCCACGGGGTAAACAGTATTGCGGAAACCATTTTATATGCCCGGCACGGCTTTGACGGCGTGGTGCAATTAGCTCCCTTTTCCTGCATACCCGAAATCGTGGCCAAGAGCATCATCCCGGCAGTGAGCCGCGACTTTGACATTCCGGTGCAAACCATATTTATAGATGAACAGACCGGCAGGGCAGGAGTGCAAACCCGTCTGGAAGCCTTTGTCGATCTTTTGCAGTGGCGGCGTTCCCGCCGTGAAACCGTTGTTGAGAAGAGGGTGTTGCAAGGATGATAAAAGCTTATCTGGGAGTGGATGTGGGCTCGGTAAGCACCAACCTGGTGATTATGGATGAAAACGGCCAGTTATTGGCGAGCAGCTACCTGCGCACTAATGGCCGCCCCATTCAAACCGTTCAGGAAGGAATTCAAGCCCTGGGTCGCGAACTAGCACAAGAGGTTAATATCATGGGATGCGGAACCACCGGCAGTGCCCGCTATTTAACCAGCATGATCATCGGGGCGGACGTGGTTAAGAACGAAATTACCGCGCATGCTATCGCGGCCTCGCATGAGATTGAGAATGTGCATACCATTATCGAAATAGGGGGACAGGATTCCAAGATTATCATTTTGCGGGGCGGGGTGGTTACTGATTTTGCCATGAACACGGTTTGCGCAGCAGGAACCGGGTCGTTTTTGGATCAGCAGGCCAGCCGGCTTTGTATTCCCATTGAGGAATTCGGCGGGTATGCGGCCAAAGCCCGCAACCCGGTCCGGATTGCGGGCCGCTGCGCAGTTTTCGCCGAATCCGATATGATCCATAAGCAGCAACTGGGACATAATCTGGAGGATATCGTAGCCGGACTTTGTGAAGCCCTGGTCAGAAACTATATGAACAATGTCGGCAAGGGCAAGGAAATCCTGGCCCCGGTGGTCTTTCAAGGCGGAGTGGCAGCCAACCTCGGCCTGGTACAAGCCTTTAACAAATATCTGGGTTTTGAAGTGTTGGTTCCCAGGCATCATGGGGTAATGGGAGCCATCGGAGCCGCCTATCTGGCCAGGGATGCAGTGGGCAAAAAAGGGCGGACCAGCTTTAAAGGCTTTGATCTTGAAAAGATTGACTTTAGAACCACCAGCTTTGAATGTAAGGGTTGCTCCAATGCCTGTGAAGTGGTACAGTTCTTTGAGAATAAAAACTTGATTGCCCGCTGGGGAGACCGCTGCGGCAAATGGGAGCTGCAGGTGGGATGACCTTCGATAATAGAAAGATACGGAGGCTTTAGCGCCTTGCTATGGAGGCGTAAAAGATAAAAGCAAAAAGGAGGACGAATGATGCAGGTGAAACGTTGTTTAACAGTATTGGTATTGGTTTTATTCGCCATGGGGATCGTTGCCGGTTGCGGAACCAATAATACCAACCAGCAGGGGACTCCCGCGCCGCAAGGCACCGAAATCCTGGTAGGCTTGAACTGTGAGCTGTCAGGTGGGGTGGCCAGTTATGGGACCAATGCAGCCAATGGCGCCAAATTAGCCTTTGAAGAAATCAATGCTAAAGGCGGGGTATTGGGAAAACAGATTAAGGTCTTGGAGCGGGACAGCCAATCTAAAACCGATGAAGCCATGAATGTCAGCGCCGACCTGGTCAGCAAGGGCGTTGTAGCCCAGATCGGACCGCTGGTAAGCGGAGCGGTGGCCGCATGTACTCCGGTTATGAATGAGAACAAGGTGCCCCTGATCGCACCGGCCGCTACTGCGCCGGGAGCAACCGTGGACGAAAAGACCGGACAGACCTTCCCTTACATATTCCGGGCTTGCTTCCTGGATTCTGACCAGGGGGTGCGTATGGCAGAATTCGCTTATGATACCCTGGGACTGAAGACCGCAGCTATCTATGGCAGCACCTCTGACGACTATGCCAAAGGCCTAGCCAAATATTTCAAAGAGGCATTTGAAGCCAAAGGTGGTAAAATAGTTGCGAATGAGGGTTATGTCACTGGAGATAAGGATTTCAAAGCCACATTGACTAAAATCAAGGCGACCCAACCGGCATTCATCTACGTGCCCGGTTACTATCAAGAAGTCTCCATTCTGATTAAACAGGCCCGTGAATTGGGCATTACCGCTCCCATGGGCGGGGGCGACGGCTGGGATTCCCCTGACATGGTGACTGTGGCCGGTGCGGCGGCTCTGAACGATACCTATTTTACAAACCATTATTCAGTGCAAGACCCCAAACCGGCCATTGCCAACTTTGTTAAAGCCTATGAGACCAAATACAGCAAAACTCCGGACTCATTCGCTGCATTAGGCTATGATTCAGCCTATCTGCTGGTTGAAGCCATAAAATCGGCCGACTCTGCGGATCCGGTCAAAGTAGCCGAAGCCCTGGCTAAAACTAAGGATTTTCCGGGCATAACCGGAACCATGACCTTTAACGAAAAACATAATCCGGTTAAGAGTATTGTGGTTATAGAATTTAAAGACGGGAAACTGGTATCCCATTAGGAATCCAAACGTGAAGCCAGGAGAGGGACAGCCCCTCTCCTGGCCTTACAAACGGAGGCAGTAAATTATATGGTTGAGTTTATGCAACAAATGGTCAATGGATTGTCGTTGGGGGCAATTTATGCCCTGATAGCCCTGGGCTATACCATGGTATACGGAATCATCCTGTTAATTAACTTCGCCCATGGCGACATCATGATGGTAGGGGCCTATGTAGGCTTTTTTTCTATAACGATGCTGGGCAGCAACGTGTTTGTGGCCCTGTTGTTCGCCATGTTAGCCTGTGCAGCCCTGGGGGTCCTTATAGAAAAGATCGCTTACCGACCTTTGCGCAATTCCACACGGATTGCGGCCTTAATCACTGCCATCGGCGCCTCGCTTTTTTTGGAATATGTCACCATCTTCTTCTTAACCCCGGAACAGCGGGTTTTCCCGGCTGAGGCCTTCCCGATGCATCAGTATCAAATCATGGGGCTCTACATCTCCAACAAAGACATCTTCATAATAGTCTTGGCGGTGGTCTTGATGGTGCTTTTGCAGTATATAGTGAAACGCACCCGGGCCGGCAAAGCCATGCGGGCGGTTTCTTTGGATCAAGAGGCCGCTGTTCTCATGGGGATAAGTGTTGATAAGACCATATCGTTTACCTTTGCCCTGGGCTCGGCCCTAGCTGCCGCCGCCGGGGTATTGATCGGGATCTATTACGGCACCATCAATCCGCTCATGGGCATCATCCCCGGTCTGAAAGCGTTTGTGGCTGCGGTTCTGGGGGGGATAGGCATTATCCCCGGGGCCATGGTCGGGGGGTTTCTGATGGGTATTCTGGAAACCATGGTCAGCGGCTATGGCAGCAGCATGTACCGCGACGCGGTGGCCTTCGGGGTGTTGATTTTGATTTTGCTCATTAAGCCGACAGGGATCTTCGGCCGTAATGAGAGTGAAAAAGTGTAGGTGAAAAACATGCCGTCATCAAAGAGGCAATGGCTTTGGTTATTGATAAACATCGTGGTCCTGGCCGGGATTTTCAC
>NZ_DIPG01000096.1:9165-9919 GCF_002426325.1 Syntrophomonas sp. UBA5494
CTGGGGCATGCCGGTTTCATGGCGGTTGGCGCCTATGTTTCAGCAATATGCACCAAAAATATGGATCTGCCCTTCATCATCGCCATCATAGCAGGCTGTCTGGCCGCAGCTCTGGCGGGATTCATTATCGGGGTGCCCACCTTAAGGCTGCGGGGGGATTACCTGGCTATAGCCACTCTGGGTTTTGGAGAAATCATCCGGGTTATTCTCCAGAATATTGAAGAATTAGGGGGACCGGCAGGGATTGTCGGCATCAGCCGCTTGACCACCTGGCCCTACCTTTTTGGTGCCATAGTGTTTACTATTATTATCATTCAAAATCTCATTAACTCCAGCTTTGGCCGCGCCATAATATCGGTTCGCGAGGATGAAGTGGCCGCAGAAATGATGGGGATTCATACCACCTGGTATAAGGTTCTGGCCTTTATGATCGGGGCCGGGTTGGCCGGCCTGGCCGGGGCGTTATTCGCCCATTATTTTTACATTATCAAGCCGGAGACCTTTAACTTTTTGAAATCATTCGACATACTGGTTATGGTGGTTTTAGGCGGCCTGGGCAGCACCACCGGAGCGGTCCTGGCGGCCATCTTCATTACGGTATTGACTGCATATTTGCAAGCCTTTCCGGCCGTTCGCATGATTATCTATGCTTTGATCCTGGTGCTGGTGATGATCTATCGGCCTCAGGGCATGCTGGGCAATAAAGAATTGACCCGCAAGACATTCGGCCGGTTTTGGGGAGGATCAGCATGAC
>NZ_DIPG01000096.1:10153-15175 GCF_002426325.1 Syntrophomonas sp. UBA5494
ACTCCTGCCGTATAAGATCTGCCAGCGGGGGGTTGCCAGAACCTTCCAGAACATTCGTTTATTCAAGCAATTGTCGGTTCTGGATAATGTGAAAATCGCACTGCATAAAGATGTGCCTTATCAGCTTTATGCCGCCATATTGCGTTTACCGGCTTTTTTCCGAGGCGAAGCCAGCATAGAGGAAGAAGCCCGGCGCTATTTAAGAATTTTCGGGCTGGAGGAAAAACAGTCGGAAATAGCCTCCAGTTTGCCTTACGGTGAGCAGCGCCGCCTGGAGATCGCCCGGGCTCTGGCCACACGGCCGCGGCTGCTCATACTGGATGAACCGGCTGCAGGCATGAACCCGCAGGAAACTCAGAACCTGATGGAATTGATCCGCTGGATCAGAGAGGAATTTGAACTAACCATACTTTTGATAGAACATGATATGTCTCTGGTGATGGGGGTTTGTGAGCGAATCTATGTCCTGGATTACGGGCAGATTATTGCTCAGGGGATTCCCGACGAGATTAAAAACAACCCGCGCGTCATTGAAGCCTATCTGGGCGAGGAGGTAAGCTAATGCTCAACATACAGGGAATCGATGTGTATTATGGCGCCATTCACGCTTTAAAGAACCTCAGCCTGGATGTGGAACAAGGCAGCATAGTGACCTTGATCGGTGCCAATGGCGCCGGCAAAACCACTACCTTAAAAACCATTTCCGGTTTATTGCGCAGCAAAAGCGGGGCTATCACCTTTAAGAACCATGATATCACCCGCCTGGCGCCCGAAAAAATAGTGGCCCTGGGGATATCCCAGGTTCCGGAAGGCCGCCGGGTCTTTTCCACCATGAGTGTTCTGGAAAACCTGGAAACCGGGGCCTACCTGCGCCGGGATAAAAAAGCCATTGCCAGTGATATGGAGGAGGTCTTTACCCGTTTCCCCCGCTTGCTGGAGAGGAAAAAACAGCTGGCCGGAACCTTGAGCGGAGGAGAGCAACAGATGCTGGCCATTGGCCGGGCTTTAATGGCCAGACCGGAACTGATGCTCATGGATGAACCCTCTATGGGACTGGCGCCTTTGCTGGTTAAGGAGATCTTCGAGATTATCAAAGAGATCAACAGCCGCGGGACCACCATTCTCCTGGTGGAGCAGAATGCTCATATGGCCTTGTCCATCGCCCATCAGGCCTATGTCATAGAAACCGGCGAGATTGTGCTTTCCGGAAGCGCCAAAGAGCTGATGAACAGCGAAGCAGTGAAAAAAGCCTACCTGGGCGGATAAGCCCCAAGAGGCACCCTGCAGAGGGAGGGAATCAGATGAAAGTAAAAGACAGAATGAGCACCGATGTCAAAACCGCAACCATGGATACCAGTTTGATGGAAGCCTTGCACATGATGGAGGAGAACAGCATACGCCGCATCCCTATCATGGATAAGACCAAGTTGGTAGGGATCGTTACCTTGAGTGACTTGAACCGGGCGGCGCCTTCCGCAGTGACATCACTGAGCATTCACGAGATAAACTATTTGCTGGGCAAAACCAAACTCAAAGACATCGTCCCCAAGAAACAGCAGGTTATTACTATTGGCAGCGAAAACTATATTGAGACTGCTGCCAAGGTCATGCGCGCCAACAATGTCAGCGGCCTCCCGGTGGTTGATGACGGACGTCTGGTAGGGATTGTGACCGAAACCAACATATTTGACGCTTTAATTGACATTCTCGGGGTTTACCAGGCCCACAGCCGCCTGGATTTATACGTGCCTGACGGACAGGGCAGGCTGGCCGAGATCACCGGTATCATTTCCAAGATGGGCATTAATATCCTCAATGCGGTGGCGTATTATGACGAGAAAAAGAATCTCTACAAGATCATCATCCGTATTGAAGAACTGGATACTGCAGCACTGGCCGAAGAACTCAAATCACACGGTTATCAGGTTGATTCAGTGCTGGTGGTGGAGGATACCGAACGGTAATCGTGGCCCAATTGACCTTGACAGTCATATAGCCTGAACCAATGGTCTGCGTATATCAAGCGCAGACCTTGCTGTGTAAATTTTTACATATAGGGGGATGCTTAGTTTAAGTGCGGGAGACTTTCTGCGGTATTACATCAAATACCAGACAAAAAACGAGGATATTTGCCCGCGTTTATGTTAATATATCATGTGGAGAAGCGATAGTGGTTCTCTCTCTATCCATGCACGGAAGCGGATCGGTCCTGGTGGGCCGCCTGGACTTCAAATCCAGTTGTGCGGCGGCGATCCCGTCGCGGGTGAGTTCGATTCTCACACGCTTCCGCCAGATATTTAAGGCTTTAAAGGCTTTACGATATGTTTTCACAAGTACCCAATTATGCAAACAAGTGTTCTAAAATGTATGTTTCTGCAAACTAATTCTCCACTTTTTCGCCACTCTGATTCATGAGTCCATCAAACTGTGAGTCCAGTCTAGCAAAAAATCCATATCAGGAGGACTGGATCAAATTATATCGACTGGACTAATTGCCCTCAGAAATAAGGAGGGCTTTTTTCATGGCAAAAATGTAAGTAATCATTATTAAACTGTGGTTAACCAATACCCAATAAAGTGCTTCTCCAGCATTTCTTGACTCTCTCACCCGAATGACAATCCTCTGCATCATAGCGGCCTGAGATTGGCCTAATATTCGGAATGATCAGGACCCCCTGTTTTTACAGTAGATCCTATCTTACTCCTCGCATATCCTTCTCGGACCTGTTCCGATGGAACGAAGCATATGGTGTATCATTTTGAGACATATTACCATGCCCTACGATGTATTAAAATGCGAAACCAGCAGTTGTCATTTCCCGATAATCACCAATTTTGATGTGCTGAAAGATCTTTCGTACAAAAGAAAAATCCTTTGCCGTCTCGTACAAGTAATTCAACTGGATGAAGATGCCTGCCAAAAGTTAATGCTAAAGTTTTCCTCAGAAGTTAATGATGATGAGGGTTGTTCCTGCACATCAATCTTTAGCATTGGTCTTTTGAGGCAAACAGTAGCAGCATTTTTTTGTTAAATCATCATTTTTGGCCATTGGTTGGGGGGTTATAGTAAGGTTTTAAGTTATTAAAAAGACTTGAAGGCCATCGCTTAAAAAAGCCTACCTGGAATATGGCAAAGTATTTGCATAATAAGTGGTGGAGATCAACTCGGGAGTACAAGCAATGAGGAATATGGGCATTATCACAAAAGGCGATAATTTTGAGGCCGGAATTCTAACCTTACACCTGGGGACAAGCCTCACAACTAAGGGCATTTCAACCTGGTACGAAAGAGATTGCGTTAAAAACTTCGATACAACAGATTTAATATTAGTCCTTGGTGGCGATGGGACGATGCTAAGGGCCTTCCAGAATTATGGTCATTTACAAATTCCTTTCTTATGTATAAATTTCGGAACGGTTGGGTTCCTAAGTTCTCTAGAACCCGAGGAAATAATCAATTACTGGGATTTAATAATTGACGGGAATTATAAATTGGATGAGAGATCTGTCCTCAGGGTGTCAATAACAAGAAAAGAGGGCTATAAAGACCTGTCTTACTATGCATTAAATGATGCTGTAATAAGAACGACTGATCTTCATGTATCTCGTCAGGTTTTAAAAGTCGATGAAAAAGAATTATGCACTTGTGAAGGCGATGGATTAATTATTTCTACTTCTACCGGATCTACTGGCTATGCTCTGTCAGCTGGGGGAGCCATTGTTGACCCTAAAATAGATTGCATAATAGTTAACTCCATATGCCCGCGAAAGACATCATTAAGAACGATGCTATTCGACCTGGATCACAATTTAGAAGTAATCAGTTTGGATAGACGGCCATTAACGGTATTTGTCGACGGGATAGAATCAACAAAAATAAATCAAGGTGACTCCATAACCATAGAGAGGGCAGATATTAAGGCAAGATTTGTTTCTCTAAATCCAGATAGATACTTTAATCTTCTACGCAGTAAAGCGTGAGTATTTTCGTTGGGAACTTGCTATTTCGCGATGAACTGCTGATTGCCCGACTCTACTGATAAAACAGCAACAACGTTTCCTGTTTGTAGAATTGTTTAACAAAGTGGTTACACGAATTACGATGTTCAGGTTAAAGAACGAAGCATAGACAAACTAGTGATTATGTCCTGATAGTGGTTGGGAACGAGCAGCATTTGGTTAAGATGGTCGACTCAATCCATTGCCTATGATCTGAATTATCAAAGGTTTAATTCATTAAGCTATTCACCGATTCACTTGGGTTTTGAATCCGGTGTTTTTGCATATAGCACAAAAAAAGGAGCATGGCCTATGCAAGATATGACACAAATAAGTCCACTTGTTGAAGTGCATGAAGCAGTATTGGCAGGGATAGAGCACGAAGCCCATACCAGCGTGAAGTCGTGTTATCAATGCGGGAAATGTTCGGCAGGCTGTCCGGTGGCTTTCGCCATGGACTATCCGCCCCGGCAGATCATCCGGCTCTTGCAGCTGGACCTGGTTGAGGAGGCCTTACAGGCTGACAGCATATGGATCTGTGCTTCATGCGAGACCTGTTCAGCCCGATGCCCCCGCAATGTGGATATCGCTTCCTTAATGGACGCCTTGCGGCGACAGGCCCTGCTGAAAGGAAAAGTTACCGACAAAAAAGTGGCGGCGTTCAATGAAGGATTCCTGGGAGGGGTCAAGCATTTCGGGCGCTCCTTTGAGGCCGGGATCCTTCTTTATCATAACCTAAAGACCGGACAGCTGTTTAAAGACATGGAACTGGGACTGCCCATGATGAAGCGCGGCAAAATAGAGATTATGCCCCATAAAATCAAAGGCAGCCAGGAAATAAAAGCCATCTTTGACCGGGTCGAAAAAATGGGGGGTGAATAGCATGGAAATCGGTTATTACCCCGGTTGCTCCGGCGCCGGCAGCGGGGTTGAATACAAGCTTTCAACCCTAAAAACCGCGGAAATGTTCGGCATCAAACTCCAGGAACTAAAAGATTGGAACTGCTGCGGGGCCACCTCGGC
>NZ_DIPG01000096.1:15361-15513 GCF_002426325.1 Syntrophomonas sp. UBA5494
CTGGACACCTTACTGGCCCCCTGCGCGGCCTGCTACAACCGCCACCGGGCGGTGGAGATCGAGGCCCGGGAGGATGAGGGCACCCGGCAAAACATTCAAGCCGCCATCGGCATGGACTTTTCAGCCCGGAGCACTACCGTTTCCGTTTTGGA
>NZ_DIPG01000010.1:0-6429 GCF_002426325.1 Syntrophomonas sp. UBA5494
CAAAAGTTATGGTCGTACGGAGGCTTTATTATGGGCACAGCCATAGTATTGCTGTTGATATAGAGGCTTTAGGCATTAACAGGAGGTGGCAAAGTGAACATCGATATCATCTTTCGCATTGCAGGTATCGGCATTTTAATCTCGGTTCTTTCTATCGTGTTGAAGCAGGCCCGCAAGGAAGAACAGGCGGAAATGCTCACTCTGGCTGGTGTGGTGGTGGTTTTAATCATTGTGGTGCAGTTGATGAGCCAGCTATTCACGGTGGTGAGATCAGTATTCAATCTCTGATTTCAGGGATTACCTGACGACCGGGGCAAGGCAAGACTTCGAAGGGGAGATGGCTTTGGACATAGCTCAGATAGTGGGATTAGCCTTAATAACCACCATAATGCTGCTGATTATCCGCCAGGAAAAGCCCGTTATGGCAATTCTACTGACTATTGTCTGCGCGGTAGTCATTTTCGCGCTGATGATGGAAAAACTGGTCGCGGTCATCAATGTGATGAAAGAACTGGTGGCCCGTGCTGAAGTCAACTATTTCTTTTTCAGCACCATATTGAAAATAATCGGCGTAGCCTATCTGGCTGATTTTACAGCCGCCATCTGTCAGGACGCCGGTGAAGGCGCCATCGCCAAGAAGGTGGAATTTGCCGCCAAGGTAATCGTGGTGGTATTGGCCATCCCCATCATGGTTGCCATATTGGAATCGCTCATGGAACTGATGCCCGGGTAGTCCGCTTTCAGGCATCAATAAGGAGTGGGACGTTCATGGGAAACGGCACCTGTCAAAAGCAAATATCTTCGCTGAGAAAACCTAGGCCGGCTGCCCCCCTGCCGGGCATAGGCGCCCCAAATGGTACAGGCTCCCGCCCTCAAAGGAATTGGGCTCGCCGGGTGGGGATACTCTTGTTGAGTCTGTTGCTGTTTATGCAGTTATGGTTTCTGACCCCTGTGAGGCTGCAGGCTCAGAGCGAAGCAGTTAATGAAATATCCACCCTGAGCTTTACAGAAGGTTTGGAACAGCTGGATCTGCAGGTCATGGAGGAATACAAACATCAGGTAGACAGCGAAATCAGCAATTATATGCAAGGGGTTTCACTCAAGCAATGGATCATAGATTTTGTGCAGGGCAAATGGGAGTTCAACTGGAGCGATGTGATGAAACGCTTACTGCAACTCCTGATGGGAGAGGTGGTGGCTAACAGCGGTTTGCTGGTCAAATTGCTGGTATTGTGTGTTCTTTCGGCTCTGCTCATGAATCTGCAGCAGTCTTTTTCCACTGATGTGGCCCGTATCTCCTATCTGGCCTGCTACCTGGCCCTGGTCACCCTGGCGGTGGCTTCTTTCAAAACAGTATTGGACATTGGACAGGGCACCATCAGCAATATGGTTGGATTTATGACTGCGATGCTGCCGCAGATGCTGGTTTTAACCGCCGGTCTGGGAGGCGTCAACTCTGCCGCCATGCTGTTTCCCATGCTGATGACCACCGCCACCGCACTGGGCAATGCCATTAACAGCATCGTATTCCCGCTAATCATACTTTCTGCTGTGGTCAGTATTATGAACAATATGTCGGAAAGCATCAAGCTGCAGCGTTTGGGTAAATTCTTCACGCAGATCGCCCAGGTGGCTTTAGGATTCTTTCTCACTCTTTTTGTAGGCATACTCACGATGCGCGCCCTGTATGCCTCGGTACTGGATAAGACTGCACTAAGGGCCACCCGCTTCGTGTCTGACAATGCCCTGCCGGTGATTGGCAAAATGTTCTCCGATACCATCGAAGTGGCGGCCGGCTATGTGGTGATGCTCAAACAAGCCCTGGGGGTTTTGGGAGTGCTGATCATTCTGGCCATGATTATCATGCCGGTGGTCAAGGTAACGGCTATTGCTTTGATCTATAAAGTGGCGGCGGCTCTGGCTGAACCCCTTGGCGACTCCAGAACCGCAGCGGTTCTGGAGAGCATGAGTACACATCTGTTTCTGATGCTGGCTGCAGTAGTGGCAGTGGCTTTGATGTTTTTCATAATGATCGCTATAGTGGTGGGGCTTTCTAACGGATGGGGAAGCCTGCGCTAAGCTGGACCCGGACTATTAACTATATTGGGGAAGGAGGTCTGCGATGGACACCCTGGCGGAGATAGTAAAAAACCTCCTGGTCATTATCATCCTGGCCAGTTTTTTAGAATTATTGCTGCCGGGCGGTTCCATGAAGCCTTATGTGCGCCTGGCTATCGGAATGTTTGTTCTTATCGCGGTGTTAAACCCTGCGATGCGGTGGTTTTTTCCGGCGGAAACCCTGCAGATCAGCAACTGGGAGTGGTCCGATTACAGTGCCGGTCAACAAGAGGTTCTGCAAAAGGGCAGTGAACTGCATAACAAAATTATCACCGAGAGCAATGACAATATGCAGTCCAAACTGGAAGGGCAGATCAGTGCCATCGCCATGCTGGTTCCGGGAGTCAGCAAAGTCGACAGCAAAATCCTGCTCAACCCGGACGGGTCGATTCAGAAGGTTACCATTAACGTGCGCGGTCAGGAGAACCACAGTTCCAGCGAATCATCGGTGGGGGTGTTCTCAGGTGAGGACGAAGTGCAGACCGACCCCGAGGTGGAGTCGCGCATGACTGAGATTATGAGGAATATGTTTGGTCTTAGCGAACAGCAAGTGGAAATTCAAATGCAAGGAGGCTCTTAACCATGTTGGAAGAATGGATTCGCGGCGGGAAGCAGTCTACGGGTTTGTCATGGTTTCAGTCCAAAAAAGGGAAAACCGTGCTGGTGATCGTAGTGTCTGTCGGCCTGCTGGCTATCCTCTGGCCGGTGGGGCAGATAACTCCCCCGCCGGCTGCGCCGGTCAGCGTGGCTGTTGAAACCGGACAAGGTGGGAAAAGCCAGCAGATAGGGGCGCAGCTGGAACACATCTTGAGCCAGATCGATGGCGCCGGCACGGTTCAAGTCGATGTGATGCTGGCTTCTGAAGGAAGCCGTGAGTACGCCCATAACACCAGGGAAGAAAAACGGGATACCAGCGAACAGCAGACTCCGGGCTTAAGCAAAAGGGTGGTGGAGCAGAGCACCTCGCTTGATCTGGCGGTGTCTGCCGGCAGCCCCCTTTTGGTGGAGGAAAAGACCCCGGAAGTATTGGGGGTCCTGGTGGTTGCCGAAGGCGCTTCAAATGTGGCGGTCAAAGAACAATTGAGCAGTGCCACCGCAACCTTGCTCAATATCCCTTTGCATCGGGTGATGGTGGTGGCCGGGAAAGGAGGAAGATAGTATATGGTAATGGGCAAAAAAGAACTATTGAGAGTACTGGTGGTTGGGACACTTACTGTGGTTCTCTTGCTGGGGACTATCAGCACCATGAGGCATCTGCAACAGCCTGTTGCGGTAAACCAAGTGGCCGGGGATTTCACTCCTGTCGAAGGAATCCAGGCCGAGACCACTACCAATGTGGTTTCCGGCGGATTTTTCAATGAATACCGCTTAAACCGGGATCGCCTGCGCAGCAAACAGGTGGAAATGCTGCAAGATGTCATTAAAAACAGCGGTAGTGACGCCAAGACCCGGGACGCAGCGGGTATGCGCCTGGTGGATATCACCGCGGCTATGGAAAAGGAACTCAAGGCGGAAAACCTGATCAAGGCCGAAGGATATCAGGAATGTGTGATTATGGTTCAAGCCGACAGCACCACTATCGTCCTGCAGTCTCCTACCATGCAGCCGCAGCAGGTAAAAAGGGTTAAAGAGCTGGTGGGGCAGGCGGTAAACAGCAGCCCCGATAAACTGTCCCTGGTTACCCGCGGCCAGCCCTGATGTGCCAGTGCATTCCCGGAGCAGTTGTATACATAGGCAATAAATATTGAAACCAGACACATTAATTCATATAATATTAAAGAGCTAGAGTAAAATAGTATGCTCAGGTCGTTGACCTGGGTATATTTGTATATACAGGTTTTTTAGTTATACATTACTGCCCGAGCGGGCAGCGTTAATCTAGGGCGGAGGCAGACCATGAGTAAAATCAAGATTTCTGATACCAGCTTGCGTGATGGCCACCAGAGCCTGTGGGCCACCCGGATGGCAACTCCAGATATGATACCGGTATTGAAAAAATTAGATGAGATTGGATATCATTCCCTGGAAATCTGGGGAGGCGCTACATTTGACGTGTGTATCCGTTATCTCAACGAGGATCCCTGGGAACGATTGCGGGAGATACGGCGCAACGTCACCAAGACCAGGCTGCAGATGCTGGTAAGAGGGCAGTCCCTGGTTGGTTATACCCATTATCCCGACGATATCGCGGTGAAGTTTATCGAGAAAGCAGCCGATAACGGTATCGATATTTTCCGTATTTTCGATGCATTGAACGATTTGCGCAACCTGGAAACCTGTATGCGCACCGTGAAAGCGATAGGCAAGCATACCCAGGCCTGTGTGGTTTACACCATCAGTCCGGTGCACTCGGTACAGCACTTCGTGGATACCGCCCTAAGGCTTCAGGATATGGGCGCCGATTCTATCTGTGTAAAGGATATGGCCGGGCTTTTGGCCCCTTACATATCATATGAACTCATCCGGGCTTTAAAAGAGAATCTGGATGTACCCATTCAGCTGCATACTCATTATATCGGAGGTCTGGCCATAGCCACTCTTTTGAAAGCGGCTGAAGCCGGGGTGGATATCATAGACACCGCCAGTGTCCCCATGGCTTTCGGATCTTCTCAACCGCCGGTGGAAACCATTGTACGCGCTTTGCAGGACACTGAATGGGATACCGGGCTAAGCCTGCACGACCTGTTTGAGATTGCGGAGCATTTTGAGCAGATTCGTAAACATAAGGGCTTTGAACGCGGGGTCACCAGAATCACCGATATGAAAGTCTTTGAGCATCAGGTTCCCGGCGGAATGATATCCAACTTCTACTCGCAACTCGAAGAGCAAAAGGCTGCTCACCGCCTTGACGAGGTTCTGAAGGAGATTCCCCGGGTAAGGGCTGATCTGGGTTATGCGCCCCTGGTCACCCCCACCAGCCAATTAATTGGAAATCAAGCCGTTATTAACGTATTATTAGGGGAAAGATATAAGATGTGCCCCGGTGAAGTCAAAGAATATGTACGGGGCTGCTATGGCAAACCGCCGGCGCCGATTGACGAAGAGGTCAGACAAAAAATTATTGGGGATACGCCGGTAATCGATGTCAGGCCGGCGGATCTTTTGGAACCTATGTGGAGAAAAGCCCGGGAAGCCGTAAAGGCCTGGTCCGAAAGCGAAGAAGACGTTATCACTTATGCCCTTTTTCCCCAGGTGGCGTTAAAGTTCTTTGAATGGCGCAAGGCGCGCAGTGCCGAAGATGTTCCGCAAATCCAGTCCAATGACGAAATAGGACCCACTGTAGTGGAGAATAAGGCCTCGGCGGCTCCCCCCAGAGTGAAGCCGCCCGTCAAGCCCAGAGCAGTTAGTAGGGGAGATGAAGATATGAACATCGACGAAATTAGAGAATTGATGCTGCTTTTGGATCAAAGCAATATCGCTGATCTGGAACTGCAAAAAAATGATTTTAAAATACACCTGCGCAAATATGCGGCAGGGGTTATTCCGGCAGCATCCAATCCTGTTTCCGCTGTATCCAACCCGGTATTTGCCGAGCCGGTTGAAGAAATACTTGATGAAAGCATTACCGAAGTCCTGGCTCCGATGGTAGGTACTTTTTATGCCGCGCCCTCTCCGGACGCTGCACCTTATGTAAAAATCGGGGATAGGGTCGAACCCGGCCAAACCTTGTGCATACTGGAAGCCATGAAGCTGATGAATGAGATCAAAACAGATTTTGCCGGTACAATTGTAAACATTTTGGTCGAAAACGCGCAGCCGGTAGAGTACGGGCAAACCCTGTTCCTTATCCAGAAAGATTAGGGGTGGAAGGTTGTTTGAGAAAATTCTAATCGCTAACCGCGGGGAGATCGCTTTGCGTGTGATCAGGGCCTGCCAGGAACTGGGCATCCCCAACGTCGTAGCATATTCCGTCGCCGACAAAGACAGCCTGCCGGTGAAACTGGCTGATGAAGCGGTTTGTATCGGCGGTGCGTCCGCAAGGGAGAGTTACCTGAATATTGCCAATATAATAGCTGCGGCAAGAAACACCGGGGCGGATGCGATCCATCCCGGGTATGGTTTTCTGGCTGAGAATGCTTATTTTGCGGAATTATGCAATACATATGACATAAAATTTATCGGGCCCCGTTCCGATGTCATCGATACCATGGGCAACAAAGTGAAGGCCAGGGAAGTGGTCAAGCCGGCCGGAGTACCGGTGGTGCCGGGTAGCGACGGGGCGGTAAGCAGTTATCAGGAGGCCCTGGCTATCGCCAATCAAATAGGTTATCCGGTAATGATAAAGGCTTCCGCCGGGGGCGGCGGGCGCGG
>NZ_DIPG01000010.1:6631-17497 GCF_002426325.1 Syntrophomonas sp. UBA5494
CTGGAGGAACCCCGCCATATCGAATTTCAGATTCTGGGTGACGAGTTCGGCAATCTGGTGCACCTGGGAGAGCGCGACTGTTCCCTGCAGCGCCGCAATCAGAAATTGCTGGAAGAGTCGCCTTCCTCCTTTCTTGATGACCCGCTGCGCCAAACCATGGGAAATATAGCGGTAAAAGCCGCTCAAGCCGCGAATTATTCGAGCGCCGGAACGGTTGAGTTCCTGGTAGACAAAAACCGCAATTTTTATTTTATAGAGATGAATACCAGGGTGCAGGTGGAACATCCGGTTACCGAGATGGTTACCGGCATTGACATTGTAAAAGAACAGATCCGCATCGCGGCTGGTGAACCCCTGCGTTGCGCCCAGGAGGATATCGTCTTAAACGGCTGGGCCATTGAATGCCGCATCAACGCAGAGGATCCGGATAATGATTTCCGACCCTCACCAGGACGGGTTGGTCAGTATGTGGTTCCCGGAGGGCCCGGAATCCGGGTGGATTCCTCGGTTTACTCCAATTACCTGATACCTCCTTATTACGACTCCATGGTGGCCAAATTGATCGCCTGGGGCAATGAACGCGATGAAGCCATTGAGAGAATGAAGCGGGCTTTACGTGAGTTCAAGGTGGAGAACATCAAAACCACGATTCCCTTTCACCTCAAGGTTTTGGACAATGCCTTTTTCAGGCGCGGTGAGGTCTACACCAATTTCATCCAGCGCCGCATGGAAGACTAGAATTTGCCAGCTTAAATTTGAACATACCCCGGCCTTTTGGTAGAATAATACTTACAAGTTTGGAAATTATAAATTGGAGGTGGAACGAATGGACCCGCAGAAGCCCGAGATTACCAATGATATTGGCTCAATACGCATAGCCGACGAAGTGGTGGCAACTGTTGCCGGACTAGCTGCCGTTGATGTTGAAGGCGTCGCCTCGATGAGTGGAGGATGGGGAACTGACCTGGTAGAAAAACTGGGCAAGAAAAATTTTGGCAAAGGTATCAAAGTTGAAGTCGCCGACAATGACACCAAGATCGACATTTATCTGATCATTGAATATGGATATCCAATTCCCAATGTTGCGGAAACCGTTCAAAAAGAAGTCAAAATAGCGGTTGAATCTATGACTGGATTAAAGGTCAGTGCGGTAAATGTTAATATACTGGGGGTTTCAATTAAAAAAGCGGAGAGCGCTTACGAAGGTACAGACCTGGATAAGGAATAGCATGAATGTAAGTTATGGATTATAACCCCCTGCCTTGTACAGGGGGTTAACTGTATTTCTTGAGAAAGAGGTGGGATAACAATGTCAGCTACCCTACGTTTGGTGTTATTCCTCTATAACCTGCTTTTGCTGGCACTATCGGGGATATTCCTGGCCGCAGCCATAAACCGCCCCGAGCCCTTGGCCTATTTGCAGCTGGCTCTGGCTACCCCGGAGAACCGGCTGATCTTTGGCATCGCCGCTTTGCTGTTGCTGGGCGCTACCCTGGTGGTGTTTGTGCATCTTTTTAAAAAGGAGCCCCGTTTGGAACAGGTAGTCGTCAAGCAAGGCCTGCAAGGCGAGATAGCCATCACTGTTCCTGCCATCAAAGTGCTGATTATGAAGGCCATTAAGCAAATCGAAGGGGTCCGCGATATCAGACCTCATGTTGCTCAAAGTGCGGAAGGTTTGGTTATTAAGCTACATATGGCCATTAATCCGGAACTAAGCGTGCCTGAACTCAGCCAGCAGCTCCAGTCCACCGTCAAGCAATATCTGCAAGACATCGGGGGATTAGAGGTGGCAGAGATCCGTATACTGGTCGATGACATTCCCGCTGCGGGAAAATAGCCGCCTGAAGGGGGTGCTCATATGATGGACAGACTGATTACGTTACTATGGCAGGAACACCGCGGCAAAACCGTAGGTGTTATTTTAGGGCTTGCCGCCAGTATCCTGGTTGTGACCCTGGGATTTTGGCGCACCATATTTATTGTCATCTGCCTTTCAATCGGTTACTGGATTGGCAAACGGGTTGATGATCACCACAGTTTCAATAACTGGATAGAAACATTTAAGGATCAGCGTTGATTTTGAAAGGATAGATGTGATTGAGCAGAAGAAAAGCGCGGGTGGTAGCCTTCAAGGTTATATTTCAGTATGATCAGGTCAAGACGGAACCGCAGCAGGCCTTATCCTACCTTTACCGGGAAGACGAGCTCACGGCGGAAAAGGATCAGAGTTTCGCCGCCGAATTGACCCACGGTGCGATACGGCACCTGGCTGATATCGATGAGGCCATTAAGCGTTTTTCCCGGGAATGGGATTTAAGCCGCATGTCGGCGGTCGACCGCAATATCATGCGCCTGGCCGGTTATGAAATCCTTTTTATGCAGCCCTCTGAGCCGGTAGTGGCGATTGACGAAGCGGTTGAGATTGCCAAAAAATACGGTGATGAGAATTCGCCGGCTTTTATTAACGCCATTTTGGACAGGATTTTGGGTGAGAAATATGGCTCTGTTCCTGGGACTTGATACCAGCGCATATACCACTTCTATAGCACTGGTGAACAATCGGCGCCAGGTGGTTGTAGACAAACGCATTCCACTCATTATTAAATCGGGAGAAAGAGGGTTGAGGCAATCACAGGCTCTCTTTTTTCATGTTCAGAACCTGCCCCGGCTTTTTGACAGCCTGCCGGCCGAGCTCAGCCGTGAGGTGGCCGCAATTGCAGCCAGCGCCTGGCCGCGCCGGGTTAATGACAGCTATATGCCGGTTTTCCTGGCTGGCCTTAATCAGGCCCGGGTATTAAGCTCTTTTGCCAATCTTCCCCTCTATCTGGTGAGCCATCAGGAAGGCCACATCATGGCAGCCCTGATAGGAAATGAGGCCCTGCTGCAGCAGGAAAGCTTTGTGGCGGTTCATTTTTCCGGGGGAACCTCGGAGATACTGCAGGTTGGCCGGCATTACAAGCATGTTCTGGAGGTGCGGACCGGCATGTCCGGTCTGGATCTGCACGCCGGTCAACTGGTGGATCGGGTAGGGGTGGCCCTGGGACTGCCCTTTCCTGCAGGCCCGGCCCTGGAAAAACTGGCCTTGGGATCCGGCGGCACGGATATTCCGCATCTGACCACTTTTGTCGGGGATGAAGGCTTTTCTTTTTCCGGAATAGAAACCCAGGTTTTACGCTTGATAAATTCCGGGCATAAACATCAAGATATTGCTTTGGCCCTGTTCAAAGCGGTGGGAAGAACCCTGGAAAAGGCCTTATTGAAAGAATCAGTCCGTTTGGAGAACCGTCATGTGCTCCTGGCCGGAGGGGTTATGGCCAACAGTATCATAAAGGAACACTTGCTGCGCCGCTTGGGGCACCCGGCCTTGGGCTTCAAACTGTATTTCGCCGACCCTGAACTGTGCAGCGATAATGCGGTGGGCGTAGCCGGGCTGGCAGCAAAACTTCACCACCGCCAGTCGGATGACGGTGCAGATGCACCGTAAAAACAGGTCATGGTAACAGTCTTTATTTATTAGAGGAGAGAAACGCTATGCAATTAATATCCGGCACCCAGATGGCGGCAGAAATAAGGCGGCAATTATGCCGGCAGAACCGGGAAAAGGGGGCGGCCCCCGCCCTGGCAGTGATTTTGGTGGGAAAGCAGGAGGACAGTGGGGCTTACGTTAAACTCAAACAAAAAGCGGCGGCTGATATCGGGGGTGTTTGCCGGGTGGCGCACCTGGCGGAGAATATAACCGCATCCCAGTTGTATGCAGAGATTGAAAGCTTGAACCTTGATGCGAAGGTGCATGGCATCATTTTGCAGCTGCCTTTGCCCCCGCATCTGCAAGCGCAGCAGGATTATTTCCTGCAGGCCATAAGCCCGGAAAAGGATGTGGATGGGTTTAATCCGATAAACCGCGGGCTCTTGATAGGCGGGCGTCCCGGATTTATCAGCTGCGCAGCCCTGGCCGCCATGGAGGTGATCGGCCGCTGCCTTCCTGATGTACAAGGACGCAGCGCTCTCTTGATCGGGGATTCTTTTGACCTTATCCTGCCCCTGACGGCTATCCTGGTGGAACAGGGGTGTCAGGTCAGGGTGATGCCTGCCTGGCATGGAGGCGAAATCCTTAAAGCGGATGTAGTAGTAGCTGAAAAGGGCTCCGCACATCTTATTAAGGCCCGCCACCTGGCCTCAGCAACACTGCTCATTGATGCCGGGTTTTATTGGACCGCAGCCGGGGTCAAAGGCAATGTGGACAATGATGACGTTGCCGGGATAGGCGGCCATTTGTTGCCGGTTCCGGGCGGAATCGGCCCTTTGTTAATCGCCAAGCTGATGCAGAACCTGTCCCGGGCGGCCTGGGAACAGCAGGACCTGAAGCCATGAGAGAATACTTGACTGTCACTGAGCTCAATAAACATATCGACCACCTCATGCAAACCGACGTGATCCTCTCTGATCTATGGCTGAAAGGCGAGATATCCGGATTTAAGCACCACCGCCAATCCGGGCATTGTTACTTTACCTTAAAAGATCGGGATAGTTCGGTGAGCTGTGTAATGTTCAGAAGCCAGGCCCGGCGCGCCAGCATTACTCCGCAAGACGGCATGGAGGTCATAGCCCGGGGGGCGGTGTCGGTGTACGCCCCGCAGGGCAAATACCAGCTCTATGTCCAGGAATTGCGGCCTTATGGCATCGGCGCCTGGCAGATATACCTGGAAAAAATCAGGGAAAAGTGCCAGGCAGCAGGATATTTTGATGTGGAGCGAAAAAAAACCATTCCCGGCCAGGTCAACCGGGTGGGGATCATCACCTCCCAGGATGGAGCCGCTCTGCAGGACATTCTCAAGATCATCCGCCAGCGTCATCGGCGCTGCCAGGTCATTCTGGTACACAGTGCGGTGCAGGGCAATGATGCCCCCCGGGAACTGGCCGAAGGCCTGCGCCTGCTCAATGAGCATGGCGGGGTAGAGGTCATCATTTTGGGGCGCGGCGGAGGTTCATGGGAAGACTTGATGCCCTTTAATACCGAAACGGTGGTAGAGGCTATCTTTAATTCCAGGATACCGGTCATCACCGCCATCGGCCACGAAGTTGATTTCAGCCTGGCCGACCTGGCTGCAGATTTACGGGCGGCTACACCGACTCAGGCCGGGGTATTGGCAGTGCCGGATATGAATCTGTTGGAGTCTGCCCTGTCAAAGCAGCAGGAGCGCCTCATAGCGGCGGTAACCCGTAAATTGACCCGGAATATGGAGAACCTGGACCGTATTATGATGAAAAAGGTGTGGAAAGACCCGGCTCAATTGATAAAACAACACTATGACCGCTTGCAGCAGGCTGAGCTCGGCCTCAATCAGGCTATGACAACGCTGACTGAACAAAAATCAGTCAGGCTGGCCCTTTTAACGGCCGGCCTGGACGGAGTCAGCCCCTTAAAAACCATGCAGCGCGGTTATGCTTTGATAAAGTCAGGCCCCGCGGTGGTAACCCGGGGAGAGCAGGTGGAACTGGGCGGCGAACTGCAGGTATGCATGCAGGACGCCGATTTAAAGGTCAAAGTAATGGAGAAGGAGGCCGTATCCCGGTGGAAAATATGAGCTTTGAAAAAGCGTTGGAGAGGCTCGAAACGATTGTGGAAATGCTTGAGAACGGCACCTTGGATTTGGAGGCCTCGGTCAAGCTTTTCGAGGAAGGCATTGTTCTCTCGGTCCGCTGCCAGCAGGAGTTGCAGAAGGCTGAGGGACGGGTGCAGCAGCTGGTAAAGAAGCTGGACGGCGGCTGGGAACTGGCTGATATCTGATTTGACAATTCTGAACGATTACAGGCTAAGCGAGGGGATACACGAATGGGGTTCGATAAAACCGGATTTTTGAAGCAGTTACAAACCCGCAAAGAGCAAATCGATCGCAGTCTGTTGGGATTTCTCCCGGTTGACGTTTACCCGCCGATTATTCATGAGGCCATGTATTACGCAGTGTCCAATGGAGGCAAACGCCTGCGCCCCATCATGGTAGTGGAAGGAGCCCGTTTAGCCGGCATACCGGCCGATTCGGTAATGCTTACCGCCTGCGCCATAGAAATGATCCACTGTTATTCGCTGGTGCATGATGACTTGCCCAGCATGGATGATGATGACCTGAGACGGGGTAAACCCACCTGCCATATTGTTTACGGGGAGGCTGCCGCTGTCTTGACCGGGGATGCCCTTCTGAGCCGGGCCTTTGAATTAATGGCGGCCAATGCCTCGGTGTCCGGGGTAACTCCACAGGCAGCGGTTGAAATGATTGGGGAAGTGGCTGTTGCCATCGGCAGTACCGGCATGATCGGCGGACAGGTTCTGGATCTGCAATGGGAGGGGCAGCAGATTCCCTTTTCAGACCTGCAACGCCTGCACTTGCTTAAGACCGGGGCACTTTTCCGGGCTTCCCTGAGGTCCGGCGCCATACTGGGAGAAATGGAAGCCCAACAGCTGCAGGACCTGACCGATTATGCCCGGCATTTTGGATTGGCATTTCAGATCACGGACGATATTCTTGATGTTTGCGGGGAAGAGGAAATCATCGGCAAACCGGTAGGGAGTGACCAAAAGAACGCTAAAACCACTTACGTCAGCCTGTTCGGCCTAAAAGGCGCTCTGGATCTGGCCCGGCAAAGTGTCGAACAGTGCATGGCGAGTCTGCGGGGATTTGGAGACGAGGCCGATTTCCTGCGCGATCTGGCCAGGTTTACCCTCTTCCGGCAGAGCTGAAAAGTTAGCCCTTGTCTTGCCGGCCAGTCTATAAGCGCGTATACTTTAGTGCCGCTTATCAGCATGGCGATTTGAGCCCCAGGGACGTTAACAAGCGGTTTTAGGGGCACTCCTGGCTTTTCACGCAACTGGAAGCTGGATTTTATACATGATATAATATGTACTGAAAGGACTGGCAAAAGGTTGCAGTATTCTAGTCAACCCTATCTGTTTTAAAGACGGGGCTAAAAATCCGTTAAGGGCACATCGATGAAGCTTCTGGTATCGGCTTTTGACGCCCAGTCAGGGGTCGTTGCTGGGAGTTAAGGATGTGTGGGGAATCTGCAATGGCATGCGGGCTCTACCCATACATCTGTGGAGGCTCGCCATTTCGATGGCGGGAAAACCTGCATTCTGGTAAAAAAGCTGGGTGTAGTGTAGCCTGCCTTGAGTGGGGGCGGCGAATAGGCGCATGTGGGTTGTGCTTATCTTGGCCGAGATAGTATGGCTTGCTTTGAAACCGTTGCTGCAAAAGAGGCTAGAAACCGATGTGGGTTGTTGAGGAAAACTCCTAGACTGAGTGCGGGTGCACGGTTTATTGGGGATTAAAGTGCGTACTAAGTGGTAATCCAGTTTTGCTGTCGGTGACGCAGCAGAGCAGGCGTAAAGGGAAATCGCCCATTTGGCAACAATTGGGTGTCCTGCTGGGAAAACCGTCTGGACCTAAGTCGCAGCGTTTACTCAATGAACAACCTTTTGCCAGGACCGCTATTTCTGGAGGATAAATCAGCTTGTCTGGTTACATACGAAAAAATCACCTGATATCGGCCATGTTTATGGCCTTTTTGACCTTTGTCATCGCTCTGTTGATGAGCATTGGTTCTGAGGGACTGGTTAAAGCGGTCAATCAGATAGCGGTGGCCATTGGCCTGTTGATCGTAATAATTTTTTGGGGAATATTTTTTGATATTATCGGAACAGCTGTAACCGCTGCTGAATTGCCGCCTTTCAATGCCAGGGCGGCAAAAAAAATATTTGGGGCCAGGCAGGCCGTCAAGCTAATTCACAATGCCGGACTGGTGGCCAACTTCTGCAGCGATGTAGTGGGAGATATCGCAGGAACATTGAGCGGGGCCATAGGAGCGGGTATCGCGGTAAGCCTTTTGAACCGTTTCCCGCTGGCAGACGCTATCTGGATGGGCGCAGCCGTAACCAGCTTGATTGCAGCCGCGACAGTCGGAGGCAAAGCCCTGGGAAAACACCTGGCGGTCAATTATGCCAATCAAATTATTTTTCGGGTAGCGATTGTGATCGGTTGGTGGGAAAACCTCACTGGAATGGAATTATTTAAGAAGTAGAAGGTGTAACCGTGTCTATACTTGAAAAGATAGACTCACCACAGGATTTGCGCCGGCTGAATAAAGCCCAGCTGACCCTGCTGGCCGAAGAGATAAGAGAATTGTTGATACAGAGCGTATCCGAATGCGGGGGCCACCTGGCCTCCAACCTGGGCGTAGTTGAATTGACCTTGGCCCTGCACTATGTTTTTGACACCGCCACCGACCGCATCATTTGGGATGTGGGTCACCAGAGTTATGTACACAAAATATTGACCGGGCGCCGCCAGCAGATGGCGACTTTGCGCCAGTTCGGAGGCTTGAGCGGTTTCCCCAAAACCGAAGAATCACATTACGATGCTTTTAATACCGGACACAGCAGCACTTCCATCTCAGCAGCTCTGGGGATGGCTCTGGCCCGGGATCTGATGGGACAGAAGTATTCAGTCTTAGCGGTTATAGGCGATGGTGCGCTCACAGGCGGAATGGCATTTGAGGCCCTCAATCATGCCGGGCATCAAGGCTGTGACATCACCGTAATCTTGAACGATAATGAGATGTCTATCTCCAAAAATGTTGGCGCCCTTTCCAGCTACTTGAACCGCCTGCGCACTGACCCGTCATACTCCAGGACCAAGGAGGAAATCGAATCCCGTTTAAACCGCATACCCGCAATTGGACCGAACATTGCCAGAGCAGCCGGGCGCATGAAGGAAATGGTCAAAAACCTGGTAGTGCCGGGGATTCTTTTTGAAGAGCTGGGCTTTACTTATATAGGACCGGTTAACGGCCACAACCTGGATGAATTATACTTGATGCTGTCTAATGTCAAGCAGATGAAAGGCCCGGTATTGATTCATGTCATCACCCAGAAAGGGCGCGGTTACGAGCCGGCCAGTTTAGAGCCCGACCTGTTCCACGGCATCGGTCCATTTAATGTGGAGACCGGGCACCCCCTCAAGAAACCTTTTCTGACCTATACCGAGATATTCGGTGAGTATATGCTCAACCGGGCCAAAACCGACTCAAAAGTAGTGGCCATTACCGCTGCCATGACCAGCGGTACCGGTTTATCCGCTTTCGCGGCATGTTATCCGCAGCGGTTTTTCGATGTAGGTATATGTGAACAGCATGCCGTCACCCTGGCGGCCGGCATGGCCAAAATGGGGTTAAGACCGGTGGTAGCCATATATTCTACGTTTTTGCAGAGGGCTTATGATCAGATCATTCATGATGTAAGCATGCAGAAGCTGCCGGTTATTTTCGCCGTGGACCGGGCCGGGCTGGTAGGCGAAGACGGTCCCACACATCATGGCGTATTCGATCTGGCCTATTTGAGAAATGTCCCCAACCTCACCGTAATGGCTCCCTCAGACAAAGAAGAATTGATAAAGATGCTGGACGCCGCTTTTACTTTATCGGGCCCGGTGGCCATACGCTACCCGCGGGGGGTGGCGGAGAGCCATATCGAAGCTGCTGATCTATTGGAAGTAGGGCGGGCCAGGTTGATATGCGAAGGCCAGGATATTGCCATCATGGCTATTGGACGAGCCGTGAATATTGCCCGGGATGTAGTGGCGAAACTAAGTCGTCTGGGAATATCGGCAGCCCTCCTGGATGCCCGCTTCGCGAAACCCCTGGACACAGCCGCTATTCTGCAGCGGGCCCAGGCAGGAGCCAGGATAGTGACCATGGAAGAAAACTGCCTCAACGGCGGGTTTGGCAGCGGGGTTTCCGATGTGCTGACCGAGATGGGCTTTTCAGCAGATTTAATGAAAATAGGAATTCCCGATGAGTTTGTTGAGCATGGCAAGACCGAATTATTATTGGAGTGCCTCAATATGGATGCGGCTTCGGCTGTAGAAGGCATCCTGAAACGCTGGCCGGAACTGCTCAAGAAAGGCCATGAATTGGAGTTGCTTAAGATTGTCAAAGGTTAGGCTGGACGTCCTGGTTCATAAGAAGTCCCTGGCGGCGAGCCGGGAAAAAGCCCAGGCTATGATTCAGGCCGGACAGATTTATGTCAACGGGCAGAAGATGGATAAGCCCGGTTCGCTGGTGGCTGAAGAATCTGATGTCGAGGTTCATGGCGAGAGGCTGAGATATGCAAGCCGGGGCGGTTTAAAGCTGGAAAAGGCTTTAGAAGTGTTTGCACTTGATTTTGCAGACAAAGTGGTTTTGGATGTGGGGGCTTCCACGGGCGGCTATACCGACTGCGCTCTGCAAAATGGCGCCAGGAAGGTTTACGCGGTCGACGTCGGATATGGACAGCTGGATTGGAAGCTGCGCAACGACCCCCGGGTTATCAACCTGGAACGCACCAACATTCGCCATATAAGCAGTCGCGAGCTGCCGGAAATGGTGGATATTATCACCATAGACGTGTCGTTTATCTCCACCGCCCTGGTTTTTCCGGCTATTGCCCCCTGGCTGAGGCCGGACGGCCAGGTTATATGCCTGGTTAAGCCGCAATTTGAGGCTGGGCGCGACAAGGTGGGGAAGAAAGGGGTAGTGCGGGACCCGCAGGTCCATATGGAGGTCATCAATAAAGTGATCGCTTGCGCGGGTGGCGCTGGTTTGTCTTGTCAGGGCATGACCTTTTCCCCCATCAAAGGCCCCAAAGGAAATATCGAGTATTTGTTGCTTTTCAGACCAAACCTGGAGGAAACCGGCACAGACTGGACTCCGACTGTACAGAGAACCGTAAATGAAGCCCACCAGCAATTGGGGAACGCGAAATGAAATATTTATTGATAAGCAATCACCGTAAAGAACATACAACTGTCATGGCTGAGCAAACAGCGGATTGGCTTC
>NZ_DIPG01000010.1:17648-21011 GCF_002426325.1 Syntrophomonas sp. UBA5494
CGGTATGACGTGATGATAGTACTGGGCGGGGACGGCACCATGCTGCGGGCCGCGCGGCGTTACGGACAATGCAATACCCCGATACTGGGGGTCAATCTGGGCACAGTCGGTTCGATGAGCAATATACAGGCCAGCGAACTGCTGCAATATCTGCCGCGGGTAATCGCGGGCCAATTCACCCTGGAACACCGCCTCATGCTGGCCGTGAGGGTTTTCGAAGATGAAAAATTGATCTCTGAATTTCAATGTTTAAATGAAGCCGTCATCAAGGCCACCGGGGCGCGGATGTTAAGCTTTTCGGTTCAGATCGACAACAGCCGGGCCTATCCTTTTTCTGGTGACGGGATTATGGTAGCTACTCCGACCGGATCCAGCGCTTATTCACTGTCAGCCGGGGGGCCTCTTTTGGATCCTAGTATCCTGGCTCTGGTGATCACTCCATTGGCACCGAACACCATGTCCTGGAAGCCGCTGGTCCTGAATCCTGACCGCAGGGTGCGGCTGCGGCCGCTTAGCTGCGAAGAGGCCGTATTATGCCTGGACGGGCAGATCTGCTTGTTGTCTGACCAGCAGCGCTGGGTTGAAATCGCCCGGGCTGAACAGCTGTTGCCATTGATAAAGCTTAAGGAGAAGCCTTTTCTGAAGACCATCAACAGCCGGCTGAGGCCCTTTGGAGGCTAGTTACCGCCGGGTTGAACCGGCTTAAAATGATATTCTGCCAGGGCAATACACCACGGAAATGCCGGCCAACAGACCGGATATGTACAGCGACCCTTTGATAACTCTGTCAAATTCGAGATGGGACAGGAGGCAAGGATGAAGGCTCGACGCCATTTTACCATTCTGGACATTATTGCCGGACAGCGGGTGGGCACACAAGAAGAACTCTGTGATCTCTTGAAGCAGCGTGGTTTCGATGTTACCCAGGCCACTGTTTCCAGAGATATCAAAGAATTGAAACTGGTCAAAACAGCTGACGGAGCAGGCTACCGCTATGCTCTGCCTGAAGGCACTCCGATGAAAAATACTTTTGACCGCATGCAGCGGATTTTTAGAGACCTGGTGATCAGCTGCGACTGCAGCGAAAATATCATCGTGATTAAAACCATAGCAGCAGGCGCACAATCGGTGGCTTCAGTCATCGATGCCTATGAAAATCATCACATTTTGGGTACGGTGGCCGGTGACGACACCATTATAGTAGTGGTAAGATCCGCTATAGCGGTGGCTGAAGTGATGAACCTTTTCAACTCCTTGCTCAATGCTTGAGCGGGCCGGCAGGACCAATAAGGGCAAGCTATGCTATTAGAGATTTATATCAGCAACTTCGTTTTAATTGATAATGTGCGTATCGCCTTTCAACCCGGGTTGACCGTATTGAGCGGAGAGACCGGCGCCGGAAAATCGATCGTGATCGATGCGCTGGGGTTGATACTGGGTGACAGGGCTCAGAAAGAGCTGGTGCGGGATGCTGACCGCGCTGCTGTTGCCGAAGCCAGCTTTGATATCTCCGGGCTGCCGCAGCTGCAGGGCATGCTGGCTGAGAAGGGCTTCCTGGAGCAGGATGAAAGTCTCCTGGTATTGAGCCGGGAAATAGTAGCCGGCGGAAAGAATCTGGCGCGGTTGAATGGGCGGATAATCACGGCCGCCCAGCTCAGGCAGATTTCGGCCTGGCTTCTGGATATGCATCTGCAGCATGACCACCTCAGCATTTTAAAGCCTCATATGTATCTGCAGTACCTGGACCGCTGCGGCCCGGGAGCCCCGGCGCTGTTGAGGCAGGTAGAGGGCGGTTATCAATTGCTGCAGAAGCGCCGTCAGGAACTGGAAGAACTGCAGAGCTTGGAGCAGACCAAGCTGCAGCGTATAGATTTTCTGTCCTATCAAATCAGTGAAATCCAATCCGTCCATCTGCGAGCAGATGAAGAAGAAGAACTGCAAACAACCCGCGACCGCATTCGCAACCTGGAGAAGTTCCGGGCTGCGACCGAGCGATTGTTAGAGCTGCTCTACACTCAGGAACAAGGGCAAAATGCTTATGACCTTATCTCCACCGCGATTCAGCTGGTTCAGCCGCTTAACGATCCTTTCTTTGAGCCTGTTAAAGCTGCCTTACAGGAAGTCTGCTTCACCATTGAAGAAACCGCCGGTTCGGTATCGGCCTATAAACAGGCTCTGGAAGATGAGCCTTATGTTCTCGATGAGGTGGAATCGCGGCTGCATCTTATTCAACGCCTGAAAAGCCGTTACGGACAGAATATCACTGAGATTTTGCGGTATCTGGAAAATGCCCAACAGGAATTGGAGTATCTGCAAAATGACCAGACCCGCCAGGAGGACTTGAGACGGGAAATATCAGCCCTGGAAAGAGACTATTTGCATGCTGCGGAGCAGCTGAGCCAGCTCAGAAAGCAAGCCGCCCGGAAGCTGGAAGAGCAGGTGCATCAGCAGCTGTCAGAGCTTAACATGCCTCATTTGAAATTCGAGGTAAGGGTTTTGGACAGCGAAGCCAGCAGTACCGGCATAAACCGGGTGGAATTGATGTTCTCCCCCAACCCCGGGGAGGAGATGAAGCCTCTGCAGCGCGTGGCCTCAGGCGGAGAGATATCGCGTTTTGTGCTGGCTCTAAAGATTGTTCTGGCAGGGGTTTATGATGTGCCGACCCTGGTGTTTGACGAGATCGACGCCGGGGTAGGAGGGCGTTCTTTAACCGCTATGGCGCGCAAGCTGGCAAATCTGTCACATCATTACCAGGTTCTTATGGTTACTCACGCCCCGGCTATTGCCAGCGTGGCCAGCCATCATTACCTGATCAGCAAGGAAATAGAAGGGGAGCGCACGGTTACCCGGTTACGCCTTTTGGACTTTGAGGAGCGCATACAGGAGCTGGCCCGTATGCTGGCCGGGGACAATATCAGTCAGCTTACCCTGGAACATGCCCGGCAGATGTTATCTGAGGGGCAGCAATGGCAGAACCGTCATTAAACGCTAGCTGATGCGCCGGGAGCTGAACCCATGATGCAAGCTTTTAATTTTTACGTTATGGGTGGGAGGTTATTCAATTTTATTGTTCTGGGTTATTGATATTTTTGCTTATATTTTTACAATTAAAAGTTTTCGTTTATAAATGAAATCGCTGCCCGGCAGCCCAAACAGCAGTTATTCAGAAGAAAACAAAAATCCTTCCCATAGCTTGAAACCACTCTATGCTATCAGCCCATCTACTGGGATATTAACCAAATAGCTCACGACCCTGTGCAGTATAGTTTCTTCCCTGCAGGGAGACAATAAAAACTATCAGCGAATAGGGGAGTGACTAAATTGCGCCGATGGCGATCCACTTTTGGCATTATAATTTCAATA